>JBDTMW010000001.1:0-45231 GCA_039934065.1 Actinomycetota bacterium
CACCGGCCGCTTCACCAGCCCCGACCCCGAACCAGGCGGCAACCCCACCGCCTACACCTACCCCACCGACCCCATCAACATGTTCGACCTCGACGGCCACTGGGGGATCAGCAAGAAGTGGAAGGAGCGATTTGGCCGTGCTGCGGGTGGTCTGAGCTGGGCAAGTCATATCGTCGGCTACTGCCCCCTTGCCCAGTGCCAAGCTGCCTCCCTTGGCCTCGGACTCGCGAGCGCAGGTGCTTACGCTTTCTCAGGCCAGCGGTCCAAGGCTCGAAGCCAACTGGCCAGCACCGTCTGGAGTGTCGCAACGGGCGGTAGGGGCAAGTGGGTCAAGGCGTCGTCGCGTTTCAGCAAGGTGAACACTCGCTTTGGCGGTCTCAACGGGCTTGCTCATCGCTCCTACAGCCGGAAGAAAGTCCCGGATTCGGTCAGAATCTCTAGAGAGCGGAGCCAAGCGCTCCTTGGTGCTGGGTTGAACCACCTCGGCGGCTACATGGGACAATACTGATGTCTCGTTGGGAGAGTGCATGAGTAGACAGAGCGAGCAGCGTCTCCGTAGGGCTACCAGTCCTAGTCTAGGAGACGGTGTTGTTGCGGGGGCACTGTGTGGGGCGTTCGGAGCTGCCGGTACATGGGCTGTCTCCGGAGGCAACGCCTTGGCCTCGGTGATCGTTGCGGTCGCGACTGGTGGCCTCTTGGTGACGCTTTCTGTACTCACGGGCAGGCAGCTCTGGGTAGAGGGAGACTCGGTGCGCGAGAAGTGGCGCCAGGGACATCAATCCATAGCCCTGTCGGATATTCAACTCATCTGGGTTAACTACTTGCCGCGTGTCGGTTGGCGCCTGAACATTGACGGGGTCCATGGTGAGGCAATCTGCAACGTCGCCGTCGATCGCGGCACTCAAGAATTTCGCCGGGAGTTGGCGAAGAGGCTTGATGAAGTCGGAAACACGAAGGTCTTCGCCGACGAACGAGCTGCCAAGGCGTTGAAAGAGTGACCAAGCCACAACCGCCTTCAGCCACATGGACCCTGCTCTGCAACTTCCTTACCTCAGAGGGAAATCACGGGCCCTTCACTGGATCAATGACCCTCCTCGGGATCGGCGGAGGAGTCATCGGCGCGCTAGTTGGCGCCGCAGCTGGGCCGGCAACGACTACGACCAGGGTGCCCCCAGTTCCGGGAACTCCGCCACCGGTGTCGGGTACCGACTGCCCATGACGGTGACCCTCTCGGCGGCCGACCCGAGCACCGGCCCCGACCGACCTCGGTTGGTTCCTGTGTGCGGCCACAATTACGACCAAGGACATGGACCTCTCCGGGGACATCACCACCGCGGCCAGGTTCGACGACCAGGGGCGCAGCGTGGAGTCCCGCCAGCCCTCGGCCACCGGGACCGACGCCGGCACCGTCGTCGACCGCTGGAGTCGAGGGTGAACGTGGTGCTCGTCCCGGCCTGGGTAAGCCCTCGGCCAAGCCACGACCACCCGATACGCCGAGTCCATCGGCGGCGACCTCGGCACCAGGATCAACGGCCCGTCATGATTAAGCGGGCCGCGGTCCGTTGTCATGTGACGCTCCCCTGCTGGGGCCAGTACACAGCCAGTACACAAGAAGTCCGTTGACGGCACTCAGCCACCGTTACCCTCAACGACGCAACGTGAGCAATAGCAACGCTTTACACGACTATCAACGACCACCAACGACCCAGACAATGATCTCATAATCCGTCGGTCCAGGGTTCAAGCCCCTGCTGCCCCACTATTTCGAACGCTTTGCGAAGCGACGGCCCGTGGCCGGCCGGCGACAGTGACGTCCCCGGCCGGTCAGTCACTGCAGGACACCGGATCGTCGAAGTGCCCCGGGGTCGTGGGGTACGCCGAGCCAGCAGCGTGCGCGTTGTCGGCACCGGGGTAGACCATCGCGAGCTCACGGAACGCCGACGTACCCGGGGTCGACGAGTCGGTCGAGCTTCGCCCGGCCGAGCTTCCCCAGGCGAGCTGCTGCAGGAACGCCTGCATCGCCGGCGAGTGCTGCCGCACGTCGTTGAAGCCGCCGTACGCCGCGTTGCAGTGGGTGTAGAGGTTGTAGGCGCCGTTCCAGTCGAGCAGCCGGTCGCCGGGGTTGGGTCCGTTGGCAGCCACGTCGCCTTGCAGGATGTCGCGGTCCCAGCCGCCGTAGAGCCAGTCGGTCCCCTGGTGGTGCTGGTTGTTGACCAACGACGCCGGGTTCGACGTGTCGTCGTACTTGTTCGTCATGACGAACCAGGAGCACGGATCGACGGTCACGAGCGACTTCTTGCTGCCGGAGGTCACCGGCCAGTCTCCCGTCGCGCAGCCGGAGCCGGGCACGTACGTGCCCCGCGGGTTGAAGTCGAGCAGGTCGCTGCCGAGGACGCCGGCGAGCGACGCAGCCGACGTCCCACCAGTGCCACCGAAGACGTGGTCGACGAAGCGGTCGTTGGTGCCGCGGGCGGTCGGGTCGAACGTGTTCGTCCCGGTCAGCATGCAGTCGGAGGTTGCGGCGTCGGCGATTGGGTCGCAGCCCTTGCCGCCCCAGAGCACGTCCGCGCCGTCGTCGCCGAACACCTGGTCGCCGCCGCTGTCGCCGTTGGCCAGGTCGTCACCGTATCCGGCGTGGATGGAGTCGTTGCCCATGCCGCCGCGGATTCGGTCGTTCCCGCCTTCCGTGATGCCGTCGTGCGGCATCGCCGCCGAGGTCGAGGTGCCGATCCAGGTGTTGCCGTCGGTGTCGTGACGCAGATCGACGAACCGGGCGTAGGACCCGGTGGCGAAGCCCGTGTACGACTCCTTGGGCGGACTGTTGGTCGACACGGTGAATGACATGGTGTTGGCGTCCGAGGCGTTGATGTACCTGTCGATCACACCGCCGCGATCGCCGAGCAGGGCATCCTCGCCCGCGTCCCCGTAGAGGACGTCGTTGCCGAGCTCGCCATAGATGTCGTCGTTGCCGTCCCCACCACGGATGGTGTCGTTGCCGTCTTGGCCCCAGAGTCCGTCGTTGCCGGCGTCGCCATAGATCACGTCGTCGCCGAAGGTTCCGGTGGGCTCGCACGTGGAGCCGCCGGCTGCGCAGAATCGCGTGGGCACACCGGTGAAACCGCTCGTGCGGATCGTCGTCGCGTCGGCCGGCAGTGCGCCGCTCGGGTAGCGCTCGGCGTAGACCGCGTCACGCTGGACACCGGCGATCGTGGTCACGGTGCGGACCATGCGTCCGTTGTCACCGAGCACCGCGTCGTCGCCACCGTCACCCTCGATCGTGTCGCCCGCGTCGCGGAACGACGGGATCGAGGCACCGCCGACGATGTCGTCCTGCCCGTCAAGAGCGGACCCCTCCAGGGTCGAGGCATCCGATGCCGAGCCGGGCCAGGACCCGGACAGGGGTACGACGGTGGTCTCGGTCGAGACTACTGAGAGTGGTAGGTCGCCGCGGATGACGTCCGCGCCGCCGTCGCCCTCGAGGTAGTCGGCGCCGCCGCCGCCGCTGATGTAGTCGGTCTTGTCCTGGCCGAAGACCAGGTCGTTGCCCGAACCCCCGGACAGCTGGTCCGAGCCGCTGCGGTCTTCGGGAGGGGCGGTGAGGTAGCTCCCACCGTTGCGCAGGTCGAAGAGCTGGATCTGTCGCGGCGTCATGAGTCCCGCCGCACCCATGCGAAGGGTCACCCGTGACGGAGTGCCGGTGCGCAGGATCGCGCCGTTGTCGCCGAGCACGACATCGTCGCCGGGGCCGCCCCAGATCGCGTCGTCGGTGTCGGCCTGGCCGCCGGCTGTGTCGGTGCCCGCCGTACCGGAGAGCGGGGTGGTCGACCCGCCGACGAGGTCGTCGTCGCCGAGGTCGCCCTCGACCCAGTCGCTTCCCTGGTCGCCCTCGACGGCGTCGTCCCCGGCGTCGCCCTTGAGCCGGTCGTCCCCGCCCTGTCCGTAGATGACGTCGTTGCCACCGCCGCCGCTGATGTCGTCGGCCCCCGAGGTTCCGGCTGTGGGTGTGAGGCCGAGGTCGAGCAGGGTGACGTCGTAGCCCGAGGCGAAGCCGCGCCCGAGCGTCACCGGGGTGCCAGTGCCGGCAGCGACCGCGGTGAGGACGGCGTTGTCCCCCGTGATCAGGTCGTTGCCGTCGCCACCGCTGATGACGTCGTCGGAGTCGGGGCGTCCCACACCGTCCGATGCCGACTCGGTGCTGCCGCCGACAAGTCGGTCCTCGCCGGCATCGCCGTTGATCCGGTCGGCGCCGTTGTTGCCCTCGAACCAGTCGTTCCCGGCCCCGCCGTACATGGTGTCGGCGTCCAGGCCGCCGAAGGCCCGGTCGTTGCCGTCGCCCCCGTAGATCAGGTCCCGCGCCCCATAGCTGGCGATGCCGCTGCCGAGGTCGTATGCCGAAGGCTCAGTCAGCCCGCCGACGACACCGATCCCGTTGTCGCCGATGAGAGTGTCGTCCCCGGCGTCGCCGAACAGGGTGTCTCCCAGCGCTGGCGTCGGGACCGGTCCGACGTCCTGCCGTGCAGGGGCGCGGGTGCCACCGACGACGAGGTCGTCGCCGGTGCCGCCGAACTCGGTGTCGGCGCCGTCGTTGCCTTCGAGCACGTCGGTGCCGTCGCCACCGTAGAGGACGTCCTGGCCATCGTTGCCGTAGACGTGGTCATCGCCGTTGTCACCGGTGATGACGTCGTCGCTGGTTCCGCCGTACCCGACGTCGTTGCCGTCGCCCAGGTAGAGGTGGTCGCTGCCCATCTGTCCGCACACGAGGTCGTTGCCGCCGCTGGCGTAGACGGTGTCGTCGCCCGCACCGGCAGCCACGACGTCGATGCCTGAGCCGCCGATGATCAGGTCGTTGCCCGGTGAACCGGTCGAGGCCTCGGACGGCGGGTCGGACTGCGGGTCCGAGACGGGTACGGTGCAGGGCGACTCGTGTCGGTCGCCGAAGATGTCGGCGCCGCCGTTGCCACCGTAGATGCGGTCAGCGTCGTCGCCGCCCACGAGGAGCTTGTGCGACGGGTCCGTGCCGACGGGCAGCGGTAGGAGGGTCGGGACTCCGCCGTCGACCTGGGACGGCTCGGCGAGGACGAGGTCCTGGCCGGATCCGCCGAAGACCTGGTCTTGCCCGTAGCCGCCCGCGAGTATGTCGTCGTTCGCCCCGCCGTAGATCGTGTCGACCTGGTCGGGCTTGGAGTGGCCAGCCACGTTGTCGCGCCCGAGAGCTCCGTAGACGGTGTCGTTCCCGGTGCCGGTGTCGATCGTGTTCACGTCACCCGAGGAGTCACCCGTACCCGGGCCGTCCTCGGCGGTGGCCGTCTCGTCGCCGGCGTAGAGCGTGTCGTTGCCCGAGCCTGCCGAGATGTGGTCGCTGCCGCCACCGCCGACGACGGTCACCGAGCGCGAGGAGTACGCCGGATCCGGTGTCGACGCGCCGAGCGGGTTGTCGGACGCGACGCCGATGGCGTCGTTGCCGGCACCGCCGTACACGATGTCGTGACCGAGCCCGACGGCGATCGTGTCGTCGCCGTCGCTGCCGGGGTTGTCGGCGGTCGAGCCCATGGCCGGTCCGGTGGCGAACGGTGTGGTCCAGTCGAACACCGTGGTGGGCCCGGAGAGGGTCTTGCCGGCCCAGGTGAGCGAGGAGTCCCCGGAGACCCGGTCGTCCCCACCGCCGGTGGTGATCTGGTCGTTGCCAGGTCCGCCGGCGACCACGACGGAGGGTGGGCTGTCACCGGCCGGCATGCCGATCGGCCGGATGTCGCCGGTGGTGATCTGGTCGTTGCCGGGTCCGCCGTCGACATAGGAGCGGCCCTGCCCGGTGCGGATCACGTCGGGACCGTTGCCGCCGAACACGACGACGTCCTTGTCGAACGGGGACGAGGCGACGTTCGACTTGTCGGACCCGTCGGTCTTGGTCGTGTCGCCGTCACCCTGGAACGTGAGCGCCAGCGCGCCGGGAAAACCGTGCCCGTCGACGAGGACCCTGTCGACGGTGACGCCGGTGCGGGTGCTGAACTCCTGGCGGTCACCTGCAGCGGCGACCGAGAAGCCGATGAAGGGATGGGCGTCGGTCGTCCAGTCGTGCAGCTCGGTGACCACGACCTTGTCGACCACGTCGCCGGACCCACCGAGGTTGTACGCAGGGTCGCCGCGCAGGTTGCCGCCGCCGCCACCCGCCACGGTCGCCGTCGCGAGTCGTCCGGCATGCACGATGAGCACGCCGTTCTGGTCCTCGCCGAGCACCGGTGGTGGGGGGGTGCAGTCGGGGGTCGCGCTGAAGTCGAGCAGGGTGATGTTCGCGAGGTTGAGGTCGAAGGACACCGAGAACGGCGAGATGCCGACGGTGACATAGAGCTTGAGGTAGAGCCCGAGCCGGCCGCTCACGGTGAACAGGCAGATCGGGTTGTTGAGGGCCGCGTCGGTGAACTCGCCGAAACGGAACTTGCCGTCGTTGGTCGGGTCGTTCCAGCTGAATCCGACCGTGAGGGTGATGCCACCCTCGATGCCGACCGTGAGGATCAGCACGCTGACCTGAGCGCCGGCGCCGATGCTGCCGCTGAACTGCAGCACCTGCAGCGGGGTGCCGTCATCGTTCTTCGTCCCGAGGTAGAGGCTGTCCAGGATGCCGATGTCGACCTTGCCGCTCTCCACGGCCTTGCGGATCCCGTAGGTGTCGAACCCCGCCTTGATGTGCGCAGTCACGCTGGCCGATCCCGAGATGGTGACGAGCACCGGCGGCGGCGCGTAGACCGGGCCGAAGGCCTGACTGTAGGAGAACGCCAGCGTGAGCGGCCCGGAGTCGAACGTCACGAGGTCGACGTCCTGGCCCATGATCAGGCCGAACGCCTTCTTCGGGTCCTCGAGGAGCGGGAACTTGAAGCCGGCCTTGTCGCCCTGGCTGCCGGCTCCGGTCACGATGTTCTTCGAACCGGAGTCCGACTTGGCGTTGACTTCGGTCGCGGCGTTGACGTTCGGCGTGGAATTGTCGATGAGTGAGGGGGCCGCATCCGGCGTGTTCTGCGTCGAGAGCGCCTCGGGGCCGAGGACGTCGAAGTGACCGAGATCGATCGTCCCGTTTCCGGACAGCGTCTTGTTGGCCAGGGTGACCGCCGCCAGGACGCGGTCGACGAACGTCAGGTCCGGACCGCCCGCGAGCGAGCTGTAGGCCTTGGCGATGCTCACGAGCGTGACATCGGGCCCTCCGACCATGTGGCTGAGGTCGCTGAGCACCGGGATCGGGGCGTACAACGTGTCGATGATGGGCTGCAGCGGCCCGGTGATGCTCTTGACCTCCTTGAAGATCGGTCCGAGCGTCTTGTCGAGGAAGGGGCCGACCTCGAGGTAGAGGTGCGGGAAGGTGATGATCAGGCCGGTGGTCTTCGAGGGTGCGTCGCCGACGGCGAACGCCCAGTCGAGGATGAACTGCCCGGAGATTCCGGGGAGCGTCGGGTCGATGCCCGCGTCGAAGTCCCAGTTGATGTGGATGCCGCCGTAGAGCCCGACGTTCACGTGGTCGGTGAGGTCGGCGAGCTCGGCGAGGTTGATGACCTTGGTGTTGTCGGTCGCGCATGCGAGGTCGGCGGCGACCCAGGTCCAGCAGGTCGTGTCGCCGGTCGACTTGAGGTCGACGCCGAACGTTCCGCCGAACAGGACGTCGCTGTCGACCCCGCTGTGGTTCTTGATGTTGGCCTGCAGGAACGCCACGCGCGCCTTTAGCTGACCGGGCAGCTTGAGGCTGACGCCGACCTGGAGCTCGGGGACTGGCCGGGCGCCGTCCTTGGTGTAGATGACGAAGCCGTCGTCCTTGTTCAGGCCGAACTTCAGGTGGATCCGGTAGCCGAGCTCGACCTTGACCTGGCGGTCGGCGGGGTTGTCGCCGTTGGCCGAGAACGACAGTCCGGGGATGCCGATGTCAAGCGGCACGGACGCGAGGGTGGTGCAGTTCGTGGCGCAGCCGCCAGCCGGTGCCGGTGCGAACGTGACGGCGGAGTTGCTCAGGATGTCGACGGCGAAGTCGACGCCGGTGATGTCCTCGGACGGCACGTCGTCGGTGCACCCGGTGACGGTGACGGTGACCGACGTGGTCGTGTAGCCCGCAACCAGCACATTGGCCGGGACGGAGTCCTTGTCGTCATAGAACGTCGTCGCGTTGCCGGTCAGTACGGCCAGCTCGTCCCAACCGGTTCCGTTCCTCCGCATGACGCGGTAGTCGGTGGCGCCGACGACCTTGTCCCACGTGAGGTGGTTGTAGTCGGTCGAGGTCAGCGTCGCAGCCCCGGTTTCGGTCACGACCGGGTCTGAGATCGCGGTGTCGGTACCGCTCTGGCTCGCGACGACGGCGTACTCGTAATGCGTGGTGCCCGCGGTCCCCTCGTTCGTCACCGCCAGGTTGGTCGCCTTATCCAGGACCAGGCTGCAGTGCGCTCTGACCGTCACGGGGTAGCCGAGGGCGTTGGTGAGAGTGGTGCTGCCCCAGGCGTTGAGCGTGCTGATCGAGTCGATGCCGCCCGCACTGCCCAGGGCCGTCTGGAACTTGCCCCGGACGTCGCCGATGAAGTTGGCGCCCTTCTGCACGTCGTCGCCGACGAGCGGGAGCTTGCCGTTGGCGCTGGCCAGACGCAGGCCGGACTCGAGCATGGCGAGATAGCGGTCGATGCCGTCGCCCATCGACCCGAAGTCGAGGATCGCGCTGGCGATCTTGCTGGCGAGGTTGCTCGGGATCTCCAGCCGGTCGGCGCCGTCGACCAGCGCCCCGCCGAGGTCGAACAGGCCGGAGAGGGTGCTCGTACGCGGCAGGCGGACGTTGATCGAGTAGACGGTCGGGTCGATCTTTGTCCAGCCGCCGCCGGAGCTGACGTAGATCGGCAGGTGCGCGCACAGAGCCATTCCGGCCTGCTCGACGCCGGTGCCGCACGTGACTGGGTCCGAGGTGGTGTCCATCGTGGCGGTGAGGCCGCCGACGAACGTGTCGAGACCGACGGGCGAGGCACCGGACGAGGCGAGGGTCGCGCCGTAGTTCGCGTGTGCCTGGGCCTTGTCGGTCGTGCTCGGGTCGCCCAGGGAGATCGCGAGCGGACCGACGTTCGCGCCGACGGTGAAGCTGGCGGCATCCGCCTTCACCTCGACGGTCACCGACGACTTGGTGGGGTCGGGGTCGACCTTGAGGTCGGCCGGGGATGCCGGCCCGCTCCCGGCCGCGAGGGGCAGCAGGAGCCGCACCTTGGCCTCGCCGGTGACGGAGACGGCCACCGTGCCGTCGACCTGGGCGCCGACGACGTCCTTGGGGATGCCGGCCTTGGCGAGGTCGAGCGTCACCGCGGTCTGGGTCTTCTCGGTGTGCTTCCAGTCGACGTCGAGCACGATCTTCGCGGGTGAGCCGGCTGCGTAGCCGAGGGTGACGGGGCTGCCCGCACCGAGAGCGCCTTGCAGTGCGGCGATCATCGCCTGCAGGCTGTCGGGCGGGTTGGCGGCGAGCCGGTCGAGCGCGTCGGAGAGCGCGCTGCGGAAGGTGTACGGCGTGCCGTCGGCCGGCTTGTTCGGCCCGAACCCGGGGGTCAGCGAGAGCGTGTGGTCCGTGTGCGACGTCACGACGCCGACGTACGTGCCGACGACGACCGCGCGACCGCACCACGTGTCGACGTGGCCCGCCGTGCAGCTCGCGCTGCCGAAGGACTGGTCGGTGTCGGTGAGAGCGTCGGTGCCGTAGGTGGTTTGCTTGCCGTCGGACGACGACGCGGTGCCGATCAGGTCGCGCAGGTTCTTGCCGACGACGGGGATCTTGGTGCCGAGCATCGACTCCGTCGCGCCGCTCGCGTGCAGCCCCTCGAGCTGGGTGTCGACGAGGCGAAGCGCCTTGAGCAGCTGACCGAACAGCTGCGTGGGGTTGTCCGGGTTGAAGTCGAACGCCTTGACCGGGTCGAAGCCCGAGACGACCGGCGAGACGACGGAGGGCTTGCGCAGGTCGTCCATCGACAGCGTGGCGCTCATCGCCGGGAAGTCGCCTCCGCCCGCGCCCGGAACCGTCGCCGAGAGCGAGGCATAGGCGCGCGCGTTGACGTCGCCGTCGAGCAACTGGGTGGGGTCGTGGGCGAGCAGCGCGAACACCTGGTCCAGCGGGAGGTCACCCTTGTCCTTGAGACTGAGGGTGACCATGTCCGTCGGGTCGCCCGCCCCGGCGCAGTCGGTCCCCGTGATGGAGCGTGAGCACATCCGCAGATCGCCGGTGAGGTGCACGAGCAGGTAGCCGACCGTCACGTCCATGGAGACGGTCGTCGAGGCCCTGAAGCCCGCCGAGAGCAGCGGAACGCCGGTGCCCGTGTGGAGCAGGATGCGGTCGACGTTCGCCGGCTGCTCGCTGATCACGGTCGTCGAGCCGTCGAGGTTCTTGCGCTTGTACGGGCAGGCCGTCGACGGGTCGGCCGGATCCTTGAGCGCGTCGGCTGCGGGGTTGCAGCCCGCTCCGGTCTTCGGGTCCTGAAGGTCGAGGGCCACGGTCAGTTGCGCGTCGTACGCCGGCCGCACGGTGGCCGTCGCGGTGGCTGCGTTCGCCTGTGCGACGCCGGCACCCTTGAGCCAGTCCCCGAACTGCGCCCGCCCGGTCAGCGGGTCGGCGGCGCGCACGACGTACGCGTCGTGGGGCTGCGGGAGCGGGGGCGGACCGCTCCAGGGTCCGGTGAGAGTGATCTTGGTCGCGGTGTTCGACTTCACGGTGCCCTTGCTCGTGCCGACGACGACCTCGCGGCCCTGGAACGCGTTGGGCGCGAAGGACTGCGCGGTATCCAGCAGCGTGTCCGGACCGTAGGTGATCGTGCTGCCCGAGTTGGCTGCGAGCACCGCCGGCTGGTCGAGGGGCGCGTCAGCCGCGGCGCGATGCATGGCGAGGGTAAAGCTGAGCTTGTTCGTCGCCGGGTCGAACGAGGAGCTCGGGACCGACAACGTCGACGCGCCGGGGCCCGTCGTCCCGTCGAGGCGCGACAGGAACTCCTGCACCGACGCGAACGTGGGCTGGCCCGCGACCGCCGCGCCGGCGGTCGCCGGCTTGGTGTTCTGCGCCACGAAGGTCGTGAGGGTCTCGGCCACGCTGACGGCATCGGCCACGGAGCCCTTCATGAAGGGCAGGTCGACGTCACCGAGGACACCGGAGCCGCCGGTGAAGTGCGCGCGCTGCAGCGCCGTGACCGTGTCGGCGAGGTGCGTGATGCCGTCGGAGAGATCCTTGGGAGACAAGTACTGGAACCGCGCGAGCGGGCCGAGATCCGTCGCCGTCACCGTGGGGCCGCCGTGGCCGACATCGGTCCACGCGACGTCGACCGAGGCTGCGAGACCGCTTGCTGAGAAGCCGGTCAGCGGCTTGCTCAGCACGTCGATGTGGCCGGACGCCGACCCCGGAGGGCTGCCGAGAGCCGGGTGGAACAGGCCCGCTGCTGCACCGTCCGCGGCGAGCTCGCCGGCGACGGGGCCCGGTTCGGTGAAGGCCAGGTGTCCGTCGCCGTTGGGGTCGTCCACCGTCGTGACGATCGAGGTGTCGAGGCTGAACGTCGAGGTGTTCTGCACCGTGACGCCCATAATTCCGATGGCCGCGTCCCCAGCGGTCGCGAGGGTGGCGTGCGTCGCGACGGAGAGCGTCGGCGACGAGCCGTCGCGGACCAGGGCAAAGGCGGCTGTGCCGGTGTCGTACGTCCACACCGCGTGCGAGGTGAGCGCGAGGGTGACCTTGCCCGGCACCGACAGGTCGACAAGCGGGCTCGATGTCGAGACGTGGATCGTCGCGTCTACGACCCTGGAGACACTCACGTCTGTCGTGATCGTCTCGACCGTGCCCGTCGTCGTCGACACCTCGAGCCTGCCGCTGCGACCGCCGCTCAACGAAAGGGGATAGGTACCGTTGAGATCGCTCAGCTGCAGCTTGCTCGGGACGGCTAGTGGGTCATGCAGCGCCTTGTCGAACAGGTCGCCGAAGCCGAGAGCGCCGGCTCCGGTGGGGACCAGCTCGACGAGCGGGAGCTGTTTGCCGAGCTGGCCGACGGACGCGAGGTCCTTGCTCAGCGTGGCGAACTGGCCCAGCCCGGCGACAACTGCCGTGACATCGGGGGCCTGGGCCGCAGCGGCCGACGGCGCCACGGCCACGGTCACTCCTGAGGCCATCATCGCTGAGACCGTCGAGTAGATGACGATGCGCTTCCATGATCGAGCCATGGCGAACCCCACCCCAGCGGCAGAGATACGGCCGGGCGCGAGGGCCACAAGTAGCTGGCGAGGGGCAAACGCGCACGCTGATGGCAACGGAGCGTAGTCCTGCACCGTATGACCTGGAAGTCACGATTCGGTAACGAATTTCGCGGAGCCTACAGCCGGGTCGATCACGCACGACGGCGCTGTCCTGGCCGGTGGGGTGGGTTGGCCACGGAGGGCGCCGTCCCCTCCGCATCCTGTCTGCGCGACCGGGGAGGCGGTCGAGGCGTTACCGGAGGGGCGGTGCCTCCATGATCGTTGCCCGCGTTTCTTGGGGGTTTCTTGGGATTTGGGTGGGTGTAGTGGGGCGCAAACGGGATGTCGCTTCTGTAAATACGGTCTGAGGTAAAACTGCCCTCAACCATTTGAAAGATCTACCTAGGCTTGCCAAGCCCTAGGGTTGAATCTCGGACGAAGCGAAGTGCACATGGAATGGCGTCGACGACAAGCATTGTCGACCTGGTCGGCCCTCGTTGAAAAGGACCGCCGATGACCTCAGGAGAACCGCGTTCGTTGTGAAGATGCCAGGCAAAGTCACGTCCCCCGGGTCCAGACCAGCGAAGGATGCCCGCCAGCCCGTAGGGTTCCGACCGCTCTTAATAGTTCTGGCTCTCTTCGTGTTTGCCTACGGCGTCATATTCGGCGCGCTCTTCCTCGCTTCCGCAATGACAAAGAACGATGTGCGGCGCCTCGTCCAGGAGCAGTGTGGGCTCAGTAGCACCGCTGTCGCAGGCGAGGTATCCATTGATTGGACGGCCAGTCTCCCTTACGTTGACAGCACCGGCGCGCACACCGCGATCGTTGGCATAGGTTCAGGCCGGTCATACACCCTGGTCACCTGCGGCCGCTGACCCCACCCCGCCAGCATGGCTTGCGACATGAAGCCGACCTCGGGTCAGATGCTGTCAAGGCTCCGGTCATCGAGGCCCGTTCCTGATCACGAGATCGGGCTGAGGTGCAGGCGTTGGTCATCACCGGCTGTCGCGACCCAGACGGGCGTCGTCCTCAGGTGAGCCAGCTCGATCACGGCATCCACGTGATCGACGCGGCCACAGCCAGCGCGGTCGCCGCACATGTCATGGCTTCCTGAACACCTCAACCTGCGCGAGGCGTGATCGACAGGCTGCCGCCCGCGCGGCGAACGCCTCGTCGTCGCAGGGTTGATGGTCGGCCCGGTCGAAGGACTCGACGAGGCGGTCGACCTGGACCGTCAGGCCCTCCCTGAGGGAATTGTCACCCGCCAGCCCCACCCGCTCCACGAAGTCCAGGGTCGCATTCATCACGGAGGGTGCGGACGCGGCATACCAACGAACCGAGTCGACCACAGCGGAAACGAGCGCATACACCGTCGTGTGCGGGGCGTGGACGCGCACCGACCCGTCCTTGGCGCTTCGCCAGGCCTGCGGGACGGGTCGAGCCGCCATGGTGGCCAGTCCCACGGTGAGGTCGTCCAGGGCATTGATCGCCGTGTACGGGTCATTGGTCCCGGGGGAAAGCGCGCGCACGGCGAGCTCGGTGAGCTGTTGTGTTGCGAAGGAGACGTCTTGGAACGGCGACCGCGAGTCGCCGATCATGATGCAGTCCCGTAGCTCCGCTGCCACGTAGTCGTCGAGCTTCGGCGGATGGACGCGGATGACCTCGGCATCGGCCAGCAGGTGGTCCCCCGGCTGTACGGCCAACCAGACCACCAGGTCGTGGCGATGGGCGGTGTCCAGGATCTGGTCTCCCTTGACTGACTGGACGTACCCTTCCTTGCCCGCGGACACGATGAACGCTGTCTCGGGAGGACGAGCGGAGAACTCGTGGTCCGCGGACTCTGGGGCGCCCTTGCCCAAGGCCGCGGGGTACAACCTGTTCACCGTCTCGAGGAGCTCGGCTCGAACGTTTCCCGACAGCGTGGAGATCTGGATCGAGTCACTGATGTGGTGGATGAAGTAGACGAGCACAGCCACGTTGGCTATCGCGAGGAGGACTGCACCGTTGACGGCCAGGTGCGGCACGAACGGCTCGGTGCCTGACGAGCTCAGGTCGCCCACGTCCCGGATCGCCCGCAGGACCAACAGGCTGTACAGGAAAGTCGAGACGTACACGCCCAGGACGGTCTGGTTGCCCTTGTCCGCCATGAAGTTCCGCACCAGCCTGGGCCCATAGCTGGACGAGGTCAGGGCGAGCACGGCCATGGTGATGGAGAAGGTCGTTCCGGCGACACCGAGGCTGGCAGAAGCGATGGCGCCGAGGATGTCACGGCTGCCGCTCTCACCGACTCGATACACCACTTTGGCCATCCAGGACGGGAGCGAGCTCACGGGATGGGTGCCGTCCAGGTATACGAGGGACTCAGCCAGGATCGCAGCTCCCAAGCACATGACGGTCGGGAGGAACCAGAACCGTTCGGTGAGTCGCTGAAGCAGATTCATCCGGGAAGTCTGCCACCGCGGCATGGCCCGCGGCACCCGTGCCAGCAGGGCCGACCAGGAACAGTCCTGACCCACAAGCGAACAGCCGCCGAGTCGCTCTGCTGAGTCAGCCCACCCGGTCGAGGAGCTCGCGCGAGCGCTGCACCACCAGCGCCGTCGCGGCCGCGTCGTACGACGGCAGCGAGCTGTCGGAGAAAAGGTGCCTGTCGCCCGGGTAGACAAACAGCTCGGCCAGCTCGGACCCGACCGCCTCGACCAGCTCGCGAGCAGCGTCGATGTCGCCCTCCAGCGCGAAGAACGGGTCCTTGTCCATGCCGTGGATCTGCACCGGCACACCTTCGGGCAGGTCGGCCACTGCCCGGTCGGCGCGCTCGCCGAGCACCTCGCCCCCGATGCTCTGGGTGTACGCGATGCCGTCGTCGATGGTCGCCGGACGCTGGCCGTCGAACAGGTCGGGCGTGTGCACGATGTGCCCGCCGGCGCGCATCGCCTCGGCGAACACACGCACTCCGTCGGTGAGCCCCTGCACGTGGTGGAACAACACGACTTCGGCCATGTCTTCACTCCATTTATCGGACGATGGCAACCGAATGATCCACAACCCTAGGATTCTCCAGACATGCCGGTCAACGAGCAGACACCGGATGAGCGCCAGCGAACCGACGATGGACAAGACCTGCTGCGCAACAACTGATTCCGCGGTGGCAGTCAGGACAGCTTGACCATCACCCCGGGTGAGGACTGAGAGTCATGGAGCTCGAT
The DNA here is from genome assembly GCA_039934065.1 of Actinomycetota bacterium. GTDB lineage: Bacteria > Actinomycetota > Actinomycetes > Actinomycetales > Dermatophilaceae > UBA4719. The sequence continues at coordinate 15,402 of JBDTMW010000001.1, forward strand.
GCAGCACGCCTCCGTTCCGGGGGCCAGATCGAACAGCAGGATGACGTCTTTCACCGTTTCGCCGGGGTTGATCCGCTGCACGAACTTGAGGGCTTCCTTGGTGGACAGGATCGACGGACTGGGCTCGAACTCCCAGGCCTTGTCGTTGATCAGGAGCTGACATGAGCAGTCAGGGGACTGTGGCACGGTGCCGATGTTGGTGATGTCGACTCGGACGACGACGAACTCGCCTCGAGCGGTCAAGGTCTTTCCGGCCTTCCCTGCGAGGGTCTTGCCGGGGTGTTCCACGCCGGTCACGACGAAGTCTGAGTTGCCGTCGTGGACCTTTACGCCGATGTGCGCCACTATCGCCGGAGCACCGTGGGCTGTCGGCGGCGAGGCACCGATGGCGGTATCCGGGGCACCCGTCTCGCCTGCGCCGTTGGCAACCTGGAGCACCGCCACGATGACGATGAGGACGAGCGGCAGGATGACCCGCTTCCTTCTGAACCAGGGACGGGTTGCCACGCTGGACTCCGGCGCCATGGCAACCAATCTGGCGGGAAGCTTGGGCGCTGGTGTGGTCTCTTGACTGGTCATTCCTCGTCACGCCCCTTCGCAAGCCACGGAGGCAGCATCAAGTGCCCCACCAACCACAGATCTACACCCGCTGGGGGGCAGGGCGGATCGTCTTCTACCGTGAGGTACGTCATACACAGATCTCTTCCGAAGAGGATCATCGCTCGTCGTCCACAGAGAACAGGTGCCGCCATCACCAGAATCGAAAGCCTCACGGTGCATCACCGGCAGATCGCCCTCGTGCGGCCGTTTGTCACGGCCGTGCGCCGGGCCACGGCCATAGACGTCGTCCTGGTCGAGGCCCGCGACAGCGACGGTCGCAGCGGCTGGGGCGAGGCGCCCACCAGCTGGCGGGTGACCGGCGAAAGTCGTCAGAGCGTGACGGCTGCCGTCGAGGGCCCGCTGGCCGAAGCCGCCCTCGGAGCGCAAGCCGGCGATCCGGTCGGCACCAGCGGCCTGCTGGCCCGCAGTCTGGTCCGCAACTCTGCAGCGCGGATGGCGGTGGACTGTGCCCTCTACGATCTGGCCGCCCAGGCATCCGGGGTTCCCCTCTATCGATACCTCGGCGGCGACAAGGGGGATGTCCGCACGGACATGACTCTGTCGGCCGGACTGGAAGCAGAGGACGACGACGCACTCATAGCGACCGCCCTGCAGCACCGCGAGGCCGGTTTCGGCACCTTGAAGGTCAAGGTCGGCGCGGGCGGAGACGATGTCTCATTGTTGAGACGTGTCCGGGCTGAGGTCGGCGTGGACGTGGCTCTGCGTGTCGACGCCAACCAGGGGTGGTCCGCTGAACAGGCCGTATCCGTCATCAGCGCGTGGGAGGACGCCGGGCTCGGGATCGAGCTGGTGGAGCAGCCAGTCGCCATGGACGATCTTGACGCCATGGAATTCGTTACGCGACATGTGAATACGCCGATTCTCGCCGATGAGTCGGTGTGGACCACGCGCGACCTGACCGACGTGGTTCGCCGGCACGCCGCCGACATGGTGAATATCAAGCTGGCCAAGACCGGAGGGTTGAGCGAGGCTCGTCGAATGGCCGAGCTGGCCCGGCAGAACGGCGTGACCTTGGTCGTCGGCTGCATGATGGAAAGTCACGTCGGCATCTCGGCAGCTGCCAGTCTCGCCTGCGCCTTCGAGTCGACCGGAGTCTCGGCGCGCGGATCGGCGCACGACCTCGACGCCGGACTCTGGCTGAAGTGCTCTCCCGTGACGGGCGGAGCCACCTACGAGCGCGACGAGGTACGTCTTTCCGATGCTGCCGGCCTAGGCATCTCGGGTGTGGCGAAGCGCTCCGACGGTCCCTAGCGTGCGTTTCCTGAGCCTGGTTCGAGGGCTAGAGCCCGGCGCGTTTCGCTATCCCACGGGCATACGAGGCCTGGCCCGCATGCTGCAGATCGTCCGAGAGGATGCTGACCAGACGCACGGCGAGGGTGACCGGAGGGTCCCACGCCGCGTCGACGATCCTGGCGAAATCAGCTTCGGTGAGAGTGCCCAGATAGTCGATGGTCCGGGTGTGCACTGCGTCGTAGTAACCCCGCAGCAGCTCCGGGTCGGGGCGCACCGCCGCAACATCGGCTGCGCTCTGGCCGTAGCCCGTCGCCGCAGGGTCAAACGGAAGGCTGAAACGGCCAACCCAGCCACCGGCAGTCCAGACCTGGTCGTTACCCATCAGGTCGGCGATGTGGTCGTCCTGCACCCGGGTGAGGTGCCAGACCAACCAGGCAACCGTGTTCGCCTCTGGATCCGGCCGTGACGTCAGCGCCTCGGTGCTGGCGTCCTCGAGCGCCCCGTGAACCAAAGCGCGGATCCGGCCGAAGGCATCACTCAAAAGCTCAGTACTCAACATCCGTCCTCCTCTGTCGCTGTGATCGCAGACTACTGAAGCACCCGGTATCCGGACAGGGGAACAGTGAAGGCCGCACCACAACGAAGGGCCTACCTGGCGAGAGGTAGGCCCTTCGTTGTTACTCCCCCATCGTAACCGAATCAGAGCGCCGTAGATCACCAAGCCGTTGCGCCACCGTGCTGTCGAGTCGCCAGGTTGACGGGTCACAAGGAGATGAAGCGATAGTCCCTGGCCACCTCAGAGAACCGGAGGGGCAACGACTCCGGCCGCACGAACAGTGCGGTCGCCCATACGTCGGCCCACATCAGACTCGGTCCGACGACGGTGATCGACCCCGCCCGGTCCACAAAAGCCTGGGTGTCCGGATCGTAGAGATGTGCCCCGCGGGCGGCCGTGCCAGAAGTAGCGAGGCCGCCGTGGCGGAGCCCGACGACCTCAGCCACCCGAAAGCGGTCGCGCGGGTCCTCGATGCCGATCCGCCAGATCGACTCAGACCTGCCGTTGGCATGAACGCCCCCGCCCCCAACAATGACGTCGCCACCGGCATTGAGGCAGAAGCTTGTCGATGGCAGGAGGGCCAACCGGGCCGCGGCTCGTTCCGCGGCCCAGCCCTTGACCAAGCCGGTTGGATCGAAGCGCAGCACACCCTGGTCGTCCGGCAGCTGGTCGGTGAATGCACCATCTGTCAGCTCGACTGCCTGCCGACACAACGCGGCCACCTCCTGAACCAGCGGATCGGCGCGCTCCTGGTCCAGCTCACCACGGCGAATCCGGTTGACCTCACTGTCTTCTCGGTAGGTGCTGAACAGCCGATCAGCGTCGGTCAAGAGGTCAAATACGTCTTCGACCGCTCGAGCCACCATCGGCGAGTCGAGGTCCTCGCCGCGAAGATGAACGCTGATCGGCATACCCATGATCTGCCTGACCCACGCCCGGCGACTCACAGGTGGGCTTGGTCGATCGCGGACTGGAGCGACTGCAGGTAGCCGTCACTGGTCACCGTGGCCCCGGAGATCGCGTCGATGGAGACGGACTGCTTCTGAACGACCTCCTGGTCGAGGATCGGCAACGCGTAGCTGTTGATCTGTGCATCGACGTTGGTGCCCTGGGGGTACTGCACAGCCCTGGACCGGGTGATCTTGCCGCCCCGAACCGTGATCTGGACCTGGACAGGTCCCCAACGGGTATCGGCAACACCACCGGTGTACGAAACTGCTGCGGCTGCCGGGCTCGACTTGGCCGACGACGATCCACCGCCACTGGACGCCCGCGACGATGGCGCCGGGTCAGTAGCTGCCGGTGTCTGGACCATGCGGCTGGATGCGAGAAAGGTGCTGTTGGTCGAGGTGTGGTAGCCCAAGAGCAGCATCACTGTGGTGATCGTGGACATGAAGACGAGGACGACGCGACGCATGGTTCTCCTTCGTGGTTCGTAGGCCGGCACGTGGGCAGTCAGTAGGTGAAACGCTCGAGGTGGACGTGCTCGGATGGGACGCCGGCGGCGACGACCGCCTGCTCAGCGGCATCCATCCAGCCCGGGCTGCCACAGATGAACACATCGTGCTTCGCGACATCCGGCACAAGCTGGCGCAGCGCCTCGACGTCACCCAGATGCGCAGCATGCTGAGGAAGCCAGCTGGGTCGATTCGAGGCTCGACGGCCGGTCACGACGAAGAACTTCGCCCGACGTGACGCAGCAAGGTTCGACAGCTCATCGACGAAGATGCGGTCCTGGTCGGAGCGGACCCGGTAGACAAGGGTGACGTCGCCCGGACGCTGATCCATGGACTCAAACAGCGCGCGCATCGGGGTGATGCCGATGCCCGAGGCCATCAGCAGGACCTTGCGACGGGTCCGCACTCCCTCGTGCAGCCGGCCGTAGGGGCCTTCGAACAGCACCTTGGTCCCGGGGCGCAGAGCGGCCAGCCCCGCTGACCCGTCGCCGAGGTGGGCTGCGGTGATCCGCAGAGTCTTTCCGTCGGGGGCCGCGGACAGGGAGTAGGGGTGCGCCCGGGTAAAGCCTGGCCCGCCCAGAAACCGCCACTGCATGAACTGACCCGCCTGGACCGGCAACCGGTGCAGGTTCCGGCCGGCCATGACGACCGTGGTGACCGTGTCGCTCTCGAAGCGCACCTCCTGCACGACCAGGTGATGGCGCAGGCTGCGCGCCAACGGCTGGCCGACCCGCCAGAAGAAGACGCTGCCAGCGGCAGCCGCCCACAGCATCCACCAGTACGCCGTCGCGACCGGCGAGGTCAGGAAGTCCTTGCCCGTCCACAGCTGGTGCGGCAGCGCCAGCCCGACGCCGAGGTAGGCGTACAGATGAAGCAGGTGCCAGGACTCGTAGCGCAGTCGTGCCCGGGCTGCCTTGATCGAGGTGACGACAACCATGACCAGCGCCACCGTGCCGCCAACGGCCAGCAGCATTCCCGGGTAGTTCAGTACGAAGTCGACGATCGTGCCCCACAGTCCCCTGGGTGAGGCGGCCGCATAACCCAGGGTGATCGCAACGATATGCACCACCATCAGGTTGAACGACCAGAAACCCACCAGACGGTGTCGCCGGGCCAGCTCGTCCTGGCCGTAGGTCTTCTCCACCAGCGGGATCCGGGCCATCAGCAGCACCTGGATCAACAACAGGTCCGAGGCCACCAGGCCGGTCAGCCTGCCAACACTGGTCAGGCCCGTGCCCACGCCGGCCAGCGTTTGGACCCCCCCGCCAGAAACCCACAGCGCCACGACAACCAGCATCGAGGACCAGACGAAGACCCCGAACGCATCACGCCACCACCGTGGGACCCGCGGCTGCCGCAGGGACACATGACGGGTCGCCCGCCGAGACGGCTGGCGTGGCCCGCCGGTCGCGGTCGGCGTCGACGTCTTCAACAACGTGTCCACGGGCCTGTTCATCCCTCAAGGGTGGTCGAGGATCCTTGGTGGTTTCTGTGACCAGTCTGCGAACGGGATGAGACCCGCGACGGGCATACTGCCCACATGAGCACCAACGTGAGTCTGCTTCTCGTCGAAGACGACCGGGAGCTGTCCGCCATGCTCACCCGACTTCTCAGCGAGGAGGGCTACGACGTCACGCACGCGCCCGATGGCCAACGTGGCCTGCACCTCGGCCTGACCCGGTCGTTCTCCGTGATCGTGCTCGACCGCGGGCTTCCTGCGATCGAGGGTCTCGACCTCTTGGCCAAGCTGCGTGCCAAAGGCGTCAGCACGCCCGCACTGATCCTGTCAGCGCGAGGCACCACCAGTGACAGGATCGACGGCCTCGACGCCGGGGCCGAGGACTACCTGACCAAACCGTTCGACGTCGGCGAGCTCCTGGCCAGGTTGCGCGCACTCCAGCGTCGGCACAGCTCGACCTCCCGGGTGCTGCAGCTGGGCCACCGGGTCCTCGACCTGGAGAGCCGTCTGGTTCTCGAGCCGGGGGCCGATCCCGCCACTGGGGTGCCGCTGTCCGAGCGCGAGTCACAGCTGCTTGAGGTCCTGGCCCGGCGTCCCCGCCGAGTGTTCTCCCGGGCCGAGCTTCTCGACCTCGTCTTCACCGAGGCCGAGTCCGAGGTTGTCGCCGACACCTATGTCCACTACTGCCGGCGCAAGCTCGGGCGTGACGTGATCCGGACCGTCCGTGGTCTTGGCTACCAGCTCGGCTCGACGTGATGTCCCCACCATCGCACGAGGATGGCGACCTCGGTCTGGTGCGAGTTGCTGCACGCCGGCTGGGGTTGCAGTCCGCTGCACTAGTGGCGCTGGCTGTGATCGTCCTCGTGGCGATCAGCACGATCTTGGTGCTGCGGCAGCAGAACGCCACTGCTGAGAGACTCCTGGAACAGGCATCGGCCAGGGCCGATGACGCGCAGGACCCGCCGGCAGGGACATGGCTGGTGCTGCGCGGACCCCTTGGGCTGGCGACCTCCCCCGGCATCCCATCTGCCTTCCCCGACGTGCGAGCAATGGACTCGGTCGCGCGCACCACGAGAACCCAGACCGCGATCGTCCGCGTCGCAACGTCCGAGTACCTGGTGCGCACCACCCTGCGGGGCAACACCACCGTTCAGGCCGTCCTCGACCTGGGACCTCAGCATGACCAGCGCTCCGACCTCACGCGAATCCTGTTGGGGGTGGGCCTGGTTGGGCTGATCCTGTCGGCATTCGTGGGAACGTTCATGGCACGACGTGCGGTACGCCCGCTGTCGGATGCCCTGGCTCTGCAACGGTCCTTCGTCGCTGACGCCAGCCATGAGCTGCGCACTCCGCTGACCCTGCTGAGCACCAGAGCCCAGCTGCTGCGGCGTTCGCTCGTCGCCGGCAAAGCCGACCCCTCGGTCCTGAACGACGTCGACGGCGTCGTCGCTGACGCGGCGCGGATGACCGAGCTGGTGGAAGAGCTGCTGGTCGCGGCCGACCCGTGGACTGAAGCGGAATCGGCCAGGGTCGAACTGACCTCGCTGTGTGCCGACCTCGTCGCCAGCACCCGGGACTACGCCGAGACCCATGAGGTCAGGCTCGTCCTGGACGAACCGGACGCGGACGCGGTGACGACCACGGGCAACGCCGTGGGCCTTCGACGGGCCGTGCTGGCCATCCTCGACAACGCCATCGCCCATACCCCGTCCTCCGGGACGGTCACCTTGTCGGTGCGGCGCCAGGGCCGGGACGCGGTCATCGAGGTCAGCGACACCGGCTCGGGGATCGCCGCGACAGAGGTCGACCGGGTCTTCGACCGGTTCCACTCCAGCCACCACAAGGCCAGCAGGCGCAGCTACGGCCTGGGCCTGGCGCTGGCCCGCGAGGTCGTCACCCGGCAGGGAGGAAGGATCGTCATCGCGTCAACCTCAGGCAGCGGGACCACCTTCCGGATCTCGCTCCCCCACGACTGAGCCTGACTGAGCTTGTAGCTGGGTCCAGCCCCCGCACCCAGATCAGCGCTAGGTCAGGCCAAGCTCCTTTGCCTCTTCCCAGAGCTCGGCGCGCACGCTGGGGTGCGCAGCCTGTTCGATCAGGTGACGCGCCTGCGTCTTCTCGTCATAGCCCCATAGCTTGGCCAGACCCTGCTCGGTCACGATGGCCGTCTGCTGGAATGAGGTCACCGGCTCGTCCAGCAGCGGGACGACGGTGGAGACATCGGCCTTCGGGTGCCAGCTGCGCAGGGCGATGAACGCCTGACCGCCGGGGGAATGCAGGGCCCCGACGATGAAGTCGGTCTGACCGCCATACCCGGAATGGATCCTGGCGTTGATCCGCGACGCGTTCGCCTGTCCGAACAGGTCCACCTCGAGTGCGGAGTTCACACTGGTCATGGCGCGGTTGGCGGCAATCAGCGCCGGGCTGTTGGTCTTCTCGGTCCGCAGCATGCGCACGCGGGGATTGCGGTCCACCCAGTCGTACAGCTCGCGCGAGCCGAAGCAGAAGGAGGCGGTGAGGGGGTGCCCCTCGTCCAACGCCTTGTGCTTGTCCAGCTCGAGGACGCCGTCGGAGAACATCTCACTCCATACGCGGAGCCCGCGCCGGCCGACCAGGGCGTGCAACGTGGAGTCGGGCACCGCCCCGATGCCGAGCTGGAGCGTGGCACCGTCATCGATCATGCCGGCAATACGTTCGGCGATGACGCGACTGGAGTCATCAATCGGGCTGGAGTGCGCGGCAACGAGCTCGAAGTCCACCTCCACCGCGAAGTCGACCATCTCGACCTCGACCTGCGCGTCGCCGAACGTGTACGGCATACGGGAGTTGATCACTGCGATCACGAGGCCACCCCTGGCACGGCAGGCGTCTATGGCAGCGGGAAGGACGTTGACCTCGATCCCCAGGCTCAGCAAGCCCTCGCGCGGCGGCGCGCAGTGCAGCACCACGACATCGGGCGGCATGCTCTGCGAGAAGAGAAAAGGGACCATGGACAGCCTGCTGGGAACGTACGACAGCGCAGGGTGACGCCGCATCCCCACCCCGACAAAGCTGGTCTCGGCGATGACACCGGGACGCTCGGGAACACCGACGGCGGCGTTGAGCATGTAGATGCGGTAGGTCGCGATCGAACGGTCGATGGCGTCGACGACGGCCCAGGGCGTGGCCACGTTTCCGCTCACCACGATTCGGGGAACGCCGTCAATCAGCGACAGGCGACGCTCAAGCTGTTCAAGTTCTATGGTGCGCATGAGCTCATCATTCCCGATGACTGGCCGAAACCGACGATCGGGTGCGTGCGCGACCTGCTGAGAGTCAACCAGCCCGTCAACTGGTAGGACGTTTCACGGTCGGCTCTCTGTCTGCCGGAAGTACCGTCTCAGCCGCCCCCGCCGATCGGGCACCGCCGTTTACCTGGAAACGACGGCCCGTGATGCTGTGCGGCTCGATCCTGATGAAGTGCGACTTCGGCGCCGAATGCCACGGAAAAAGTGGCAGCTCAATCACCTCCAGCACGTCGTAGAGCCGGTTCACCTCTTGACCCTCACCCTTGAGCACCACGCTCCACGCGCTTCCTGTCTCAGGGTCGTACCCGTCCGCCTCGAACGCGACCCAGTGCCCCACGGCCCCCATGAACTTGGTTCCCAGCGCCGTGCGCAGAACCACGCTGCCGTGGTCGACCAGGTGGTTGACCGGGAAGATCTCGGGCCGGTCGTCCACGACCACGGCCAGGCGACCGACTCCGGACTCCCGGAGCAAGGCCCAGGACTCGGCCGGCGACAGCTCGATCCCCGCGATCGGCTCACCACTACTCGCGTCGTCGCCAACACTGCGGTCGTTGCTCATACAGCCAGTCTGACGGTATGTGCTGCGCCGCGGAAGTCCAACAACTGCACAACTGCGGGTCAATGCCCCGCGGTGGGCGGATGGGTGACGGCAAAGACGGCAGCCTGCGTCCTTCGCTCCATGCCGAGCTTGCCCAGAACCGCCGTGATGTAGTTCTTCACGGTCTTCTCGGCCAACGACATCGCCTCGCCGATCTGGCGGTTGGTGAGACCCTGGGCCACGTGATCCAGGATCCTTCGCTCCTGCGGGGAGAGCAGCCGCAGCCGAGGGTCGGTGTCCGCGTTGTTGCTCCACGCCTGCCGGACACGCTTCACCGTTTCGGCGTCGATCAGCTGTTCGCCGGCGGCCACCGCGCGGATGGCTTCGATCAGACCATTTCCCTTGATGTCCTTGAGCAGGTACCCGGCGGCTCCGGCCAGGATCGCCGTGGCGAGGGCCCGCTCATCGTCATACGAGGTGAGGATCAACCCTGCGATCGAGGGATCCATGGAACGTACGTCGCGGCATACGTCGAGGCCCGACCCGTCCGGCAGCCTGGCGTCGAAGATCGCCACGTCCGGGCGTAGTGCCGGGATCCGCCGGGCCGCCTCGACCGCGGAGCCGGACTCACCGACAACCTCGAAGTCCGTCACCGTCTCAAGCAGCTCACGTAGCCCGCGCCGCACGATCTCATGATCGTCGAGGAGGAATATGCGGATCGTCATCTGGTCGCCCTTCCGGTTCCTGGTCCCACCACGGTACCGGTCTGGACCCCGCCATCACGCCTGTCATCGAGATCCCTGCGGTCTGGGCGCCTGACATCTGGCCCTCCTCGTCACGATCGTCTGGGATGGCCAGCCAACGCCGATGGGATCGCACGGGATACATCCACGCCCGGTTGCACGACCAACACGTCGCAGGTCAGCTTGTCGAGCACCGCCCTGCTGACAGAGCCGACGACCAGACCTGCGAGACGCCCCCGACCATGGGTCCCGACGACGAGCAGGTCGGTTGGCCCGACCCTGTGCAACAGGGCAGACGCCGGGTCATCCTGGGTGATCACCAGGCGGTTGGGGACGCCGACCGGAAGGCGGGCCACCCTCACCGCCTCGCGACACCTGCGCCAGCACTCGCCGATCGCCGCACGATCGGCATCCTTGCCCCGCGGCAGGGCGTGCACCACGACCAGAGGGAGGCCTCTGATGGCGGCCTCAGCCACCGCGACCGCGAGGACCGCGTCGGGGGCGCCATCGCTGTCCATCCCGACGACGACCGCAGAGCCGGGCCCGAACCGTCGCCTCTGGCTCGGTCTGCCCTGATCATGCACGACGAGCATCGGGCACTTGAACCGTCGCCCGAGCTCCGCGCTGGTAGATCCCAGGGAGAAGGTCGCCTGGCCTCCGTCACCCCTGCGTCCTAGCACCAGCAACCCGGTTCGACGAGCCAGCCGGTCCAGCTCAATCGAATCGGCCTCCTGAACAACGGCGGTTTGCACGGCAACAGACCGATCCGTCTCGAGAGCACGTTCCATTGCGCGCTCAGTCGCTGCCTTTGCCTGGTGGGTCGACTCAGCCTCAGCGCGGGCCACCCAGGCGAGGTTGTCCGGCCAGTAAGGCCGATGTTCGGCCACGGCGAGCAACACCAGAGCGACACCTCGTCGGGAAGCCTCACGCGTCGCGGCAATGACCGCGTGCTGGCTCTCCCAAGAACTGTCACAGCCCGCCACAACGGTTTCGGTGAGTCGGGAAGACGCGCACATATGCCCTACCTCGCCTCGGATACGCAGCCAGATATGACTGACGACCCTGTCCCCTTCAGGATCGCCGACCGAGCCTCACGGGCCCTAGGGTCCTTGGTCCCCCTTTTGCGAGCAAGCCCGCACGGCATCGGGACCATGGTCACTCCCCCTTGACCAAGAATCCAGCCAGCATTGGGTCTGTCAGCTAGCCCAACCGCCCCCGACCCAGAACCAGTCAGACCGCACATCGCATCCAAACCGCTCCAAGCCCGAGAAACCAGGATCGTCCGGGAGGACCACATGTCAAAGACCGTCAACGCCGAGGCCACTACCGCTCCGTTTGTCGTCGCTTTTGAGGACGGAGACATGTCGATGTCGGACCTGATGGGCGGCAAGGGCGCCAACCTGGCCGAGATGACTCGCCTTGGACTGCCGGTCCCTCACGGGTTCACCATCACGACGGCCGCCTGCCGCCACTACCTCACCCTCGGCCATGAGCCTGAGGACCTGGCCCACCAGGTCGGCGTACACCTTCATGGGCTGGAGAAGACGACCGGTCGAGCGTTCGGCGATCCCGCCGATCCCCTTCTGGTTTCAGTGCGTTCGGGCGCAAAACGCTCCATGCCGGGGATGATGGACACGGTCCTGAACGTTGGCCTGACCGATGACGTCATCCCCGGACTGGTCGCCCGCGGGGGTGAGCGGTTCGCTTGGGACTGCTATCGACGGCTCGTGCAGATGTATGGGAAGACTGTGCTGGGAGTCGACGGTGAGCTCTTTGACGCGGCCCTGTCCGCAGCGCGCCGCGAGGCCGGTGTTCTCAGCGACACCGAGCTCGACGCTGCCGCGCTTCGAGAGCTCACCCAGACCTTCCGCCGCACTCTGGTCAGTGAGGTGGGCGAGGACCTGCCGCAGGATGCCCGCGAGCAGCTGCGCCGCACGATCGACGCCGTCTTCACCTCGTGGAACTCACCGCGCGCGATGACCTACCGAAGGCATGAGGGCATCGGCGAGGACGCAGGCACAGCGGTCAACATCGTAGAGATGGTCTATGGCAACACTGGTCCCGACTCCGGCAGCGGCGTGTGCTTCACCCGCGACCCGGCCACGGGCGAGTCAGGCGTCTACGGGGACTACCTGCCCAACGCCCAGGGCGAGGATGTGGTCAACGGCAGTCGCACGCCCCTCCCCCTGCAGGAGCTCTCTGACCGGGCACCGTCGATCTATCAGCAGCTGATGGGTCACCTGGGCACCCTGGAACGGCACTACACCGACTTGTGCGACGTGGAGTTCACCGTCGAGGACGGCACGCTGTGGATCCTGCAGACACGGGTTGGCAAGCGCAGCCCCGCCGCAGCCTTCACGGTCGCGAGTGCTCTGGTCAAGGAGGGGCTCATCGACCTTGACGAGGCCCTGCGACGGGTCGACGGATATCAGCTCGAGAGCCTCCTGCACCCACGGTTCATGTCGGCCGCAGGTGAGCACCTGCTCGCGTCCGGACTTGCCGCTAGTCCCGGTGCCGCCGTGGGCGAGGTGGTGTTCGACGCGGAGACAGCCATGGCGCAAGCGGCTCAGGGACAGAAGGTGGTGCTGATGCGCACCGAGACCAGCGCTGACGACGTCGGGGGCATGCTGGCATCGGTGGCCATCGTCACCGCGCGTGGCGGGCGTACCTCTCACGCCGCCGTGGTCGCGCGGGGCATCGGTCGCACCTGTGTCGCCGGCGTCGACGGGCTGGTGATCGACCTCGACACGCGCACCGCGGAATGCCCCGGGGGCTCGATCCACGAAGGCGACACCATCTCGGTCGATGGGACCACGGGCAAGATCTATCGTGGCGCACTCGCGGTCCGGCAGAGCCAGGTCGCCGAGCTCCTCGAGACGCACGCCGATGAAGGATCCGGCACCGAGCCAGCCCAGATGGCGGAGCCGGTTGCCGGTTCGCTGGCAGCTGCGGTGCTTCAGCTCCTGGCGCACGCCGACCACCGGCGGACCATCGGCGTCCGCGCCAATGCGGAGACCACCACCGACGCGTTGCGGGCCAGGAGGCTGGGTGCCGAGGGCATCGGCCTGTGCCGCACCGAGCACATGCTGCTTGGCGAGCGGGCCGTCCTGGTCGAGCGTATGGTCCTGGGCGACGAGTCCGACCGCGCGGCCGCCCTGGCCGAGATAGAAGAGCTGGCGCACGCGGACTTCGTCGAGATCCTGAGGGCGATGGACGGCCTCCCCGTCGTCGTGCGCCTGTTGGACCCACCGCTGCACGAGTTCCTCCCGGACCTGACCGAGCTCTCCGTCGAGGTGGCACTGAACAACGCCCCCGGCGGGGTGCCGGATCCGGTGGCAGCGCGTCGACTGGCCGGCGTCCGTCGTTGGCACGAGTCCAACCCCATGCTCGGTCTGCGAGGGGTCCGGCTCCTGACGGTTGTGCCCGAGCTGATCGAAGCACAGGTCCGCGCCCTGGCGACCGCAAGCCTCGAGCTGAAGACGGAGGGGATGGACCCTCACCCAGAGCTGATGGTGCCCCTGGTCGCCGACCCTGCAGAGCTCAGTGCGGCGACGGCACGAATGCGCGGCGCGATCGAGTCGGCACGCGCCGCCGACGGCGGGGAGCTCAACATCCCCATCGGCGTGATGATCGAGCTGCCCAGAGCGGCACTGACCGCCGACCGTCTGGCGCTGGGAGCCGACTTCTTCTCCTTCGGCACCAATGACCTTACGCAGACCACCTGGGGCATGTCGCGGGACGACGCCGAGGGCGCGTTTCTCGCCGAGTACCGCGAGACCGGGCTCATCGATGCGGACCCGTTCACCACGCTGGACGATGTCGGCGTCGGACGGCTGGTCCGCATCGCGGTGACGGAGGGACGTCGAGCGCGTCCAGACCTTGGTCTGGGCGTCTGCGGCGAGCACGCCGGTGACCCGATATCGATCCGCAGGCTGGCGGCCATCGGCGTGGACTATGTGTCCTGTTCACCGATGCGGGTTCCGATCGCACGCCTCGAGACGGGTCGTGCCGCGGTCCTTGCAGCGCACGCCGACGTGAGTGCTGCCCCAGATAGCGGTGGTCTGCCCGACACACCCTGAGGGCGCGAGGGGTGTCGTCGGAGTGCGTGGGAGGGGCTGCGTCCGCCGACGCTCGAGCCTCGTGAGACCTCCGGCATCTCCAAGGGAACCCGACGGTCTCAGGCGTCTGGGTCCTGCGACGTGACGCGGCGAACGCCGAGGATGGCCTGCGCGATCGCGGTCGCCGCAGCCACCTCACGGTCTGAGGCCGTCCCGGTGATGTGAACCACCCTGTCGGCAACATCTGCATGCCAGGAATGCTGACCGATCTGCGCGAACGCCTTGGACACCTCTTCCGCGATGTCGCTGTCGGGCCGCGCCATCGTCCTGATCACGTCACTCCGGCTGACGACGCCCAAGAGCACGTCACCCCGCACCACCGGCATGCACTTCCAGCTCGTGGCGGCGAACGTCTGAGCCAGCTCCGCAACGTCGGTGTCCTCCCGGACCGTGTGCGGACGCGCCGTCATCACCTGACCCACGGTCGTCAGCAGAGGGTCCGAGTCTGGAAGGACGGGACGCATGTGCGCCCGCGGGTCCGGCGCCAGGTGTTCGCGGAGCAGATCGGCCTCGCTGATGATGCCGACCAGACGCCCGCTACTGTCCACGACCGGGAGACTGGTCACTCGGGCGGTCACCAACGTCTGCAGCGCCTCCTCAAGGGAGGCGCTCTCATCCACCTTGTGTGCCGGGCTGGTCATGATTTCGCGAACGAGCATCTCCATAACTCCTTTCAGACGCACTGCATGGTGAGGCCACCATGCCCATCGAACCTCGTCGGGACCAGAGACGAACGTCCCCGATCAGCTGCGATCCAGAAAAGCCTCCCACAACAACGCCGTCCCCCGCGGCGTCCTTGACCTCAGGACCAGCGAACCTCCGTGGGACTCAGCGCGCTTGCGCAAGTTTGCCAGCCCACTGTGCACTGCCGTCGGCGGGACCCCGACTCCGTCGTCAACGACCTCGACCTGAATCATGCCGTCGCTCGTGATGCGGACGCTGGCACTCGAGGCCTGAGCATGTCTGGCGACGTTCGCGAGCCCTTCGCGAACGACGGCGACCACATCGGCCTCAAGGTCGGCCGAGAGCCCTTCGAGAGACCCGTCGACGGTGAGGTCGGGGGTGAACCCGAGGGCGGTCGTGGACGCCCCCACCAGGTCCGTGATCTCTTCGCGCAGCACCGGGGTGGGCCTGGCCCGACCTAGCTCGAAGATGGTCCGCCGAATGTCCTTGATGGCAGCATCCAGGTCATCCACCGCCTCGTCGAGTCTCGACCGCACGGTCACGTTCTCGGCCGTGCGGGCGACGGCCTGCAGTGACAGCCCTGTGGCGAAGAGTCGCTGGATCACGTGGTCGTGCATGTCGCGAGCGATCCTCTCGCGATCCTCCAGCAGGGCAAGGCGCGATCGATCCTGCTGGCCCCGTGCTGCCACCAGGGCCAGTCCCATCTGCTGGGCCAGGGCAGCCAGCAGCGGCACCACGTTACCGGCGAAGGTCTCGGCGTCCGCGTCCCAGGCGACGCCAATCACACCGACATCGTCACCGCCCACGGTGATCGGCACCAGCGCCGTGAGACCGTGCGGGTCGGCAGCGCCCAGCTCTCTCACGTCCATGGACAAGTGGTCGGTCATCGGGTCACCCGGTCTGGTGAGCAGGAGCACTGACTCATGCGCCGCGACGAGCGCGCGCCAGTGCCCCTGATGTAGAACCGTCCCGATCACAGATGTGGGGTGTACCGCGGACTCGGAGGACTCAGCACTGCGGACCGCTCTGACCACCAGATCGCCGAGCTCGTCGTAGAGCGCCACCATGGCCAGCTGGGCCGAAGCAAGCTCTCGGGTGCGGGTCGCGAGGAAGCCCATCGCCGAACCTTCGTCCCGGCCTTCGAGCAGGAGCTGGGTCACCTCTGCGGCTGTCTCGAGCCACCGACGCTGGCGGCGGCTGCGCTCATAGAGGCGGGCGTTGTCGATGGCGATGCCCGCAGCGGCAGCCAGGGCGACCAGGATTGCCTCATCGTCAGCGCTGAAGTCTGCGTACTCCCGCTTCTCGGTGAGGTACAGGTTGCCGAAGACCTCGTCCCGGATGCGTATCGGCACGCCGATGAAGCTGTGCATCTGCGGGTGGTTGGGCGGGAACCCGTAGGAGTCCGGGTGTACTGCGAGGTCTCGCAGACGTCGCGGCCTCGGCTCGCGGATCAACAGACCCAGCACCCCGTGCCCCCGGGGGGGATCCCCGATCGCCTTCTGCTCTGCGTCGCTCAGACCTTGGGTCACGAACTCGATCAAGTGTTCGCTGTCGGCGCCAAGCACGCCCAACGCGCCGTATTGCGCGTCGACGAGCTCACACGCAGACCGCACGATCCGGGTGAGGACCTCAGCCAGGTCGAGGTCCGCTGAGACAGCCAGCACAGCGTCGAGGAGTGCGGCCAGACGCTCCTGGGCGCGATCCGATGCCTGCGCGCGCTCCCGGAGCTCCTGTAGCAGCCCGTCCAGGTCGAACGCTGCCGTGGCCAACCAAGTAGGAGGTGACCCGTCACTGCTCGGTTCGGACTTCACCCCACAACTCTAGGGTGTGTCCGATCGATCGGAGTCCTCCAGGACACGGTCGCCGGCGAGCACGCTGTATGCCGGTCCGGCGTCACCCGGTGACGCCGGCTGCGTGTCTTCAGGACCGGAGACGGTCAGAACGTCACACCCTGCGTGTTCCTGGCAGTACTGACCCACGCGCACAGGGGCATCCGGCGCATCGCGCCCCACCACGAGGACAGCAGCACCGCGGCTGCGCTCGACCAGCGTCTGCGCTGCTTCACCCTCCACGGTCTCGAACGTGCAGGGAACGCGCCGCTGCCTGTGCAGGGCCCGCAGGGCGACGCCGAACATCGCCACATCCATCTCTGCTCGCTCCTCAGAGCTCAGGCCGACGGGCAACACCTGGACAAAGCGCACGCGAGCTGCCCTATGAACGGCCTCGCGGACAGCGGCGCCGGCGACGAGTGGCGCCATGTCGTCATTCACCAGACCGGCCACCACGTCACGGGGCCGGTACGGCGACGTGGTGCCCCCAGCTCCGGTGTTGGTGGGTGCCTGCATGAAAACCATCGTGCGACCCGGCTAGCGGGATCGGCAGGGGCAAAGGTCCCGAGACAATGGCGAGCTCGATGCCAGCGCACGGGACCAAGTGCCCTGTCCCTGCGCGGCTGAGGTGACCAGTGTTGGTAGTAGTGAGAAGCAGACGCCCAAGGAGAACGACATGGACATCACACCCGCTCCCCGAGGTGCCGTCGTCGTCGGCGTCGATGGCTCGTCAACCAGTGACCTGGCCCTGGACTGGGCGGTCGAGGAGGCCACCCGGCGGAATCTGCCGCTGCACATCATCCACGCCTTCTCCTTCGGGTATCCGAAGACGAGGAGCGGGTTTGGGCACTCAGTCGATGACCTGCGCCAGATAGCCCACAGAGTCCGCAAGGACGCAACGGCGCGCGCACAGCGTGCCAACCCAGAGCTGGCCATCACCTGGCACGAGTCGGCATACGGTCCGGCACCCACTTTGGTGCAGGCCTCGAAAACGGCGGCAACGGTCGTCGTGGGCGCCCGCGGCCTGAGCGCTGTGCAGGGTGTGCTCGTGGGGTCCGTGTCGCTCCAGGTGGCGACGCATGCCCACTGCCCTGTTGTCGTCGTCCATGACAAGCCGGCACCCGCTCCCGATGCCCCTGTCGTTGTTGGTGTTGACGGTTCGGCGGTGTCCATGAGTGCGATCGCCTACGCATACGAGCAGGCGGCTTCACGCGGTGTCGGCCTGACCGTCGTCCACGCCTGGTGGCTGGAGTACGTCGAAAGCACCGCAGCCTCGGCCATCTGGACGGTTGACTGGCAGCAGTTCGCCGAGGAAGAGCAGATTCTGGTTTCAGAGTCGCTGGCCGGGTGGCAGGAGAAGTTCCCCGACGTCGCCATGCGTCGACACAGCGTTCGCGGACTCCCGGTAGAGGCGCTGGTTCGTCAGAGTGAGAACGCCTGTCTGGTCGTCGTGGGCACTCGCGGCCGTGGCGGGTTCAAGGGCCTCCTCCTGGGCTCGGTGAGCCAGGGTGTCATGCACCGGGCTCACTGCCCCGTGGCGATCGTGCACGCCCCCAGAGGGCCCGAGGACGACAGGGAGGACAAGTCCGGAAGCGCCCCTCATGGGCTCCCCGTGCCGCCGGTGCGAGAGCAGACCTGAACCGGAGAAGCCACAGGTTTCGAGAGAGCAAGCCCCAACTGGAAACCGCTCCCGGTGCGGTCCGAGTCCATCTCCGATGTCGTTCTCACGCATGCTCACCTGGACCACAGTGGCCATCTGCCGGCACAGGTACGAGAGGAGTACACCGGGCCGACCTGGTGTACCGAGGGCGCGGCGGCCCTGGCTGCGATCATCTTGCGCGACAGCGCCCACCTTCAGGAGGAGGACGCCGAGAATGCACGACTCGCGGGGTTCTCCCGGCACGACCGCATGACAAAGCGCGCGTGACATAGTGCACGGCGGACCGCCCCGGAAGAGGCGGTCCGCCGTGGCAAAAAGCCATCAGCTCAGGTGCGAGTTCTTCACCGGCTCCGCCTGCGAGACCAGCCCGGCCGCAGCCGCAGCCTTCTGCACCGCTGCGGACACCGCTGGCACCACCCGCGCATCAAAGATGGACGGGATGACGTAGTCCCGCGAGGCCCCATCCTCGGCGACGATGTCGGCGAGCGCCCTTGACGCTGCAACCTTCATCGACATGTCGACAGACCGGGCGCGGCTGTCGAGCAGGCCACGGAACAAGCCGGGGAACACCAGGACGTTGTTGATCTGGTTCGCATAGTCGCTGCGGCCGGTGGCGACCACCGCCACGTTGTCCGGCATCTCCTCGGGCATGATCTCGGGGATCGGGTTGGCCATCGCGAACACAATCGCGTCCTTGGCCATGTTGGCCACCCACTCTGGCTTGACCAGGCCGGGACCGCTGACACCGACGAGTACGTCCGCACCCACCAGCGCCTCTTCCAGCCCGCCGCGGCGGTCCTCGGAGTTGGTCGTCTCTGCGATGGATCGTTTCTGATCGTTGAGGTCCGTGCGGTCCTTGGAGACGATCCCCTTGCGGTCCACACCGATGAAGTTGCCCACACCGGCGTACTGCCACAGCTTGATGCAGGCCACTCCCGCCGCGCCCATACCGAGGAAGACGACGTTGAGGTCCTCCATCCGCTTGCCGACCACCTTGGCCGCGCCGTACAGAGCTGCCAGCGAGACGATCGCGGTGCCGTGCTGGTCGTCGTGGAAGACGGGGATGTCCAGCTCTTCCTGCAGCCGTCGCTCAACCTCGAAACACACCGGCGCCGCGACGTCCTCGAGGTTGATCCCACCAAACCCTGGCGCGATCGCCTTGCCTATCGCGACGAGCTCCTCAACGCCTGAGGTGCGGACGCACACGGGGTACGCGTCAACGTTGGCGAGCTGCTTGAACAGCATCGCCTTGCCCTCCATCACGGGCATGGCCGCTTCGGGGCCGATGTCACCGAGGCCGAGCACCGCGGTGCCGTCGGTCAGCACTGCGACCGAGTTCTTCTTGATGGTGTAGTCCCACACGAGCTCGGGGTCATCCGCGATCGCGGTGCAGACCCGCCCGACGCCGGGGGTGTATGCCATCGACAGGTCGTCACGAGTGAGCACCGCGAACTTCGGTGTCACCTCGATCTTGCCGCCGATATGCCGGTCGAAGACCCTGTCACTGACCGAAAGCAGCTCAACGCCTTCGACTGCGCGAGCGGCTTCGACGACCTCCTTGCCGTGCGCCTCGCCACGGGTCTCCACCAGGATCTGCCGAATGATGAGGTCACCCTGGTGCTCAACAATGTCGATGGCGTCAAGCAGGGCACCGGCGGCACCGAGCGCCGAGGTCAACCTCCCCAACGTGCCTGGAACGCGCTGCAACGACACGCGCAAACTGAGCGTGTTCCCCGCGGATGGATGGATCATCACCATGAGCTGCACCCTTACCTAGGTCGGCGGGTCGTCTGGTGCGACCCCCTTGTCGCGGGCCGAGCGATCTCTGAGGCGAGTACGAGTCAGGCTCGCTTGGCCGGGCTGGGGCTCACTGTATCCAGCGCCGGGATCACCCCCGCCACCGGCTCAGTCAACGTCGAATGCGTCGGTCGCCTCAATCCGCTCACGGACCAGCCGGCGCAGGACCTTGCCGATCTGGGAGCGTGGGAGCTCGTCGAGGATCACGACCCTGCGGGGCACCTTGTATCCGGTGAGCTGCTCGCGCGCGAAAGTTCGCACTTGCTCAGGGTCGATGGTCGCGCCAGGCGTGGCCACGACGGCCGCAACGACCTCTTCGCCGGCGTCGCCCGTGTGCACGCCCACCACGGCCACGTCATCGATCTCGGGAAGCTGCCGCAGAACGTCCTCGATCTCGGAGGGATAGACGTTGAAACCCCCGGTGATGATCAGCTCCTTGATCCGGTCGACGATGCGGATGAAGCCGTCGGTGTCGGCGATCGCGACGTCGCCGGTGCGTAGCCAACCGCCCGGGAGCAGCGCCTTCGCGGTCTCCTCCGGGCGGTTCCAGTAACCCGCGAACACCTGAGGGCCCGCGATGAGCAGCTCGCCCTGCTTCCCGATCGGAAGGTCGTGCGACGGCTCATCCGGATCGACAATTCGGATCCGGGTGGATGGGAACGGGACGCCCACCGTTCCGGGTCGCCGAGTGGGGGCCGCCGGGTTGCCGAGCGAGACGGGCGAGGTCTCGGTCATCCCGTAGCCCTCGACGAGCAGCCCTCCACTGACTGACTCCCACATCTCGACCACGGCGGGGGGCAGCGCCATGGCGCCCGAGATCGCGTAGCGGATCGAGGTCAGGTCGACGCCGCGCTCGCGAGCCGCCGTAGCCAGGCGTTCGTAGATCGGCGGGACCGCGGGCAGGAAGGTAGGGGGTCGGCGGTGGACCGCCTCCAGCATCAGGTCGAGGTCGAAGCGAGGCAGCAACACCAGGGTCGCCCCCACGCTCATCGAGAAGGTAAGGCACAGGGTCAGCCCGTACGCGTGGAACAGGGGCAGCACCGCGTATACGGTCTCCTCGCCGTCCTTGAGCCCGGGCATCCAGGCTCGCCCCTGTGCCGCGTTCGCCCGAAGGTTCCGATGGGTCAGAATGGCGCCCTTGGGGGTCCCTGTGGTCCCACCCGTGTACTGCAGCAATGCCACATCCCCCGGGCCTGGCAGCGGGTGCGCCCGGTCGAGCGGGCCGGACGAGGACGCGACCTGCTCCCAGCGCAGGACCCCTGGGGGAACCGGTCCGGTCATGGCCGCACGTGCCGCCCGAGCCTTGGCCACCGGCAGCCGCAGCTTCAAGCGCATCTGCCAGGGCACGGCGCTCGTGAGATCGACGGCCAGGATGACCCGCACTGCGGTCTTCGAACGCAGCTCGTCGATCACCAGCGCCGTCTTGTCCCAGCAGACGACGACTGTCGCCCCGCAGTCGGACAGCTGGTGCTCGAGCTCCGGTGCCGTGTACAGCGGGTTGTGCTCGACGACAATGGCACCCAGCCGCAGCGCTGCATAGAAGGCCACCACGTGCTGTGGACAGTTCGGCAGCACCAGCCCCACCCGGTCCCCTGTCTTCACGCCCAGGTTGCGCAGCGCCTCTGCGGCCAGGTCCACCTGGGCGGCCAGCTCCGAGTAGGTCGTCTCCGCGCCGAAGAAGTCGAGTGCGACCCGGCTGCTGTGACTTGCTGCACTGGAGGCGAGCATCTCAGGCAGTGACTCGGCCGGGACCTCGAGGTCTGCCGCGACTCCTGGCGCATAGCTCGCAAGCCAGGGACGCCCGCTGAGTGGGCCGCTGTCATTGGCCTCATCCGCTGTGTCCGTGCGGTCCATGTCCACCTGTTCTCCCCGCTCGATCATGCCGTCACTGTTCGGCTCATGTCCCCTGCGCACCCATCCGCAGGCGTGGCTCCACCACCATGCACACTATCCAACCGTCACCGGCAATTGACAGGAACAAAAGGTGGGGTTCAAGAATCCGTTGAAGGCATGCCGAAGGTCCCTGTTGGCCCGGACGCGCTCCGCCCATCCTTAGAGGGCAACCACGGAACGAGTGGGCAGATGAACACGACATCAGGAGCTGCACGTATGGATCTCGACGCCCTGCTACTCGAGGCCGAGACAGATGTCCTGGTCGAGGCGTATGCCGCCCTTCACAACCGGCATGTCACCCACTATGAGCTGGCGGGAGAGACGTTCACCCGGCAGCGGCTGGCCGACCTCTTCAGGCTGGTCGTAACGGCAATCCAGACTCACGACCTTGCCGCGATGAGCGCCTTCGCCGAGGGGGTGGCAACGGAGCGCTTCGACCACGGCTTCGACATCTCCGAAGTGCAGATGGCCTTCAACTCTCTGGAAGAAGCGATGTGGAAACGTGTGGTCTCCGCTAAGGCCCCAGGCGACCTCGCCGAGGCAATCGGCATGCTGAGCACTGTCCTGGGCTTCGGCAAGGACGTCGTGGCACGCAAGTATCTGTCCCTCGCGTGCCAGCGACACGTCCCGTCGCTCGACCTGACCTCGTTGTTCGCAGGCGTGACCTCGTGACCCGACACTCGGACTGACGCTGTTAGTCGAGGGAGATCTTCACCACCTCGCCCGTTGGACCACCACCGTTGTTGGCGGGCATGATGCTCCAGTTGGAGACGTATACCGCGTCGTCGTGGTACGCGAATCCCGAGGGGAAGGACAGCTTGCCGGCGCCGAGCGTGGTGCGGTGGCCGTTCGGGGCCACCTTGATGACATCGCCGCTGGGGTCGTCTCCGAACATTCCATTGGCCTGGAACTCGGTGGCATAGAAGTTACCCTCGTGGTCGAACCCGCAGCCCTGTATGCCGGTGAAGCCGGTCCACTTGACCGTCGCCGTGCCGTCAGCGATGCGCCACACCCGCGCATTTCCTGCCGCATAGTGGCCGCCGAGGAGTTCACCTACGTAGAGGGAGCCGTCGGGTGCCTTCGCGACGCAGGTGGGGACCGAGTCTGTCTCGGAACCGTCGGGGACCTGGAGGTAGGCCAGTGTCGAGACGCGTCCGCGGTTGTCGACCTTGGCAATGAGGTTAGCGCCGGCGTCGGCCACGTATTGGGTCCGGCCGCTGGTCGCGATGCCGTTGGGGTTTGCGTCCGGGAACTGGTCAGGCTGCAGGTTCTTGTGGTCGTTGGTCCACGCGTAGTCGGTGTCCCCGGTGCTCGCCAGCACGCTCCACGAGCCGTCGCCGTTGATGGCGATTGTCCGACCCAGCTGAGCCCTGGCGGCGTCGACGACAGGTCCCGGGGGTGCCTCTGGCGGGATGCCGGCGCTGCTGGCCGACATCTGACCGTAGATGCGGTGGCCCTGGGTGGAGACCGCGGCGAGACCCCCAGCGGCGGTCCCGTCCGGCGACGCCACCGAGATCAGGTGGTCGACGACCTTGGTCTGCTTGCCGTGTGAGAGCTTGGTCATGCCGCTGGTCAGCCCGGCGCACGCGGGCCCTTCCGGCCCGTCGCCCAGGCAGACGTCCCCGCCGTGACCCGCTTCGGCGATGTAGAGGTCGCCGTGCGGGCCGAAGGCCAAGCCTCGAGGGTTGTCGAGGCCTACGGCGACGACAGTCACGGTCCCTTCGTTGTCGGCTCTCGTCTGGTCGGCATGGACCGGGCTGGCAGCCAGGAGGCTGCCGGCCGCGAAGAGGCCGATGGCAGCGGAGGCGCTCGTGGTGCGACTGCGCAACGTCACAGCGCGGCTCGTGAAGGTCATGCGGCGACTGGTCCTGGGTTTCATCTAATCTCCTCATGTGGGGCGGCCTTAGGTAAGGCTTACCTGCTCACGGAAGCACGGATGCCCGGGTCGCGTCACCCACCAAGAAGACGACCCAAAGGCGGATCCCAGCGGTGCGGCCTCATTCTTTGCACGTACCGGTATCCAAGCGAGCGGTAGCCCGGGATCACTTCCAGTGCATGCTTACTTCCAGCGGAAGTGGACGAAGACGCGGCCGAAGTTGTCGGAGTCCTTCTCGACGCGGTGGTAGAGGGCCTTGATCTCCTTCTGGTCCAGAAAGCGCAGCACGTGCTTCTTCAGTGCCCCGGAACCCTTTCCCGGGATGATCTCCACCAGGGGTGCCTTCTTGGCGACTGCTTCGTCGATGATCGCGCGAAGTGCCCGGTCTATCTCCGCGCCCTGGTTATGGATGTCATGAAGGTCCAGCTTCAGCTTCATCGAGGCATTCTCCTCGGACTCGCACCTCGTGAACGAGAATGGCTGCTGGCACGGGCTTCGGAGGAGGAGGAGAAGGAGAACTTGAGCAAGCTCCGACTCTGGATCGCCATGTCTGTGGACGGCTTCGTCGCCGGTCCCGGGCAGGACGTCAACCACCCCCTCGGCGTCGGCGGGGTGCAGCTGCATGACTGGGTGTTCCCACTTGCCGCCTGGCGCAAGCTGCAGGGGCTGCCGGGCGGCGAGGTCAACAAGAGCACCGCTGAGATCGAGGCGTCGACGGCAAACATCGGCTCAACCATCATGGGACGCAACATGTTTGGAGGAGGCCCCGGACCGTGGAGCGACAACCCGTGGAACGGCTGGTGGGGCGAGAACCCGCCGTATCACCACCCCGTCTTCGTACTGACGCATCATCCGCGTGAGCGGATGGTGTGCAAGGGCGGCACGACGTTCACCTTCGTCACCGACGGGATCGAGTCGGCGCTCGATCAGGCCCGGACCGCGGCAGCCGGGATGGACGTCTCACTTGCCGGGGGCGCGGCGACTGCCCGGGAGTATCTCACCGCGAACCTGGTCGACGAGATGGAGATCAACCTCGTGCCGGTCTTCCTCGGCGACGGTGAACGACTTTTCGATCAGCTGGGCGTTGGTCACCCGCGGTTCACACATGTCAGAACGGTGGCGGCGCCAGGCGTCACGCACCTCACCTTCCGCCGAGCCTGATGCCACTCGCCGCTCTCTCGGTCACCGTCGTATCTACTCGCATCAGCACACGCTCACAGGGAATTTACAGGAAGTCTCAAGGTTCCTCCGAGGGTTTAGCGGTTCGCTTGGGCACAGGTGATGGAACACGGTCACTGTCCAGAAGGAGCCCCGCCCCCAAGGAGTAGTTCATGTCTCACGGTCGCCACCCGATCTGCCAGATCAGCGGCAAGATCCGTTATCGGGAGCCCAAAGACGTCAAACTCGCACTGCGACAGGCCGATCGGGAACGGTACCGGGCTCGTGTGGACGATGTGTCATCCAGCCGGCGCGAGACTCACGGCTACATCTGCACCGACTGCGACGGCTGGCACCTCACGTCCCAGTCAATCCGGCCGACCAGGCTGGCCCCGCTTGCTCACCTCGCGGTGCACGTCCCCGGACCCGCGGCGGAGGCGATCCGGCAGATGGCCAACGCAACCGGGCTGACAGCCGGCGTCGCCGCATGACGATCTGAGCCGCTCAAGACCTGGAGAACCAAGGACCTGAACCGCCACACACGCAACGAGGTGGGTATGCCGGTCAGCTGGCCGGTCCGGGATCGCGACCGGCAAACTCCTCAGGTGGCAGAGACGCCAACGCGTCCTGGATTGCCGGTGGCGCCTTGACCTGGCGACGCCCGAAAGCACGCAGCAGCGCGCGAAGCTCCTCGCCGATACCGCGGGGTGGCAAGGGGATCTCGTATTCGACGGCGCCGGCCTCGCGGTCGGTGACACGAACGCCCATGCTGCTGTCGCGCAGCATGCCGAGGACGCCTTCATTGTCGGCCGCGACCAGTGCGGTGAAGTGGCCAATGCCCTCCTGGCGGGCCCGATCGGCCAGTCGGTTCAGCAGCTCGGTCCCCAGCCCTCGACGCTGCCATTCGTCGATGACGGTGACGGCAACTTCGGCTCCCTCTGGATCTTCGCCGTGCCTGATGTAGCGCGCGATGCCGAGCCCGCGGCCGTCGACCGGATCCAGTGCGCCGAGCGCCTCGTGGTCATGGTGGTCGATTTCGGTGAAGTAGCGCAGCTCCGCAGGGGTCAGTCTCGGCTTGCCGGTGAGGAACCGCAGTTGGCGCGACTCGGCGCTCAGCCGGGCGAAGCCTTCGGCCAACAGCGGCGCATCCTCCGCCTGAACCTGTCTGATGAGGACGACCGAGCCGTCACGCAGCAGCGCGGTGCTACCCCTCATCGCACAGCCGGATGAGAACGGTGCCGCCACCTGCCATGACACCCAGCGCCCGGTTGGTCGTCATACCCTCTTCTATTCGTTCGGTTCCGGTTCGATGCCCAGCATGTCAAGGCCTCGCCCCTGAGGTCAGGACGACACCCCGCGTGGCGCTGCCGGCGTCTCAAGGCGACTGGCCGTAGTCAGTCACCGCACCGGCGACCGCGTCGAACTCAGGCACAGTGAGCAACCGGGGCTGGCCCAGAGCCTTGGCCTCGCAGTAGATCCGGCACAACCACTCCAGATAGGTGCTCCGGGAGTACGCCTTGGCGAGAGTGTCCCCATAGGTTGTCGCCCCATGGTTCTGAAGCAGGACGCCGTACCGGTCCTTCATCGCCGTGATGCAGTTCCTGGCCAGTTCTTCAGTGCCGAACGGGGCATACGGCGCGACCCTGACAGGCCCTCCCAGGAGAGCCAGCATGTAGTGGATCCGTGGAACCTCGTCGACAATGGTTCCCAGAACCGTGGCGTAGAGGGGGTGCGTGTGGACGACAGCCAGCGCGTCGGTGTTCTGGTAGACGACGGTGTGCATCGGCACTTCCGTTGACGGGTTGTCCGGCCCGTCGACGTGCCTGCCGTCAAGGGTGATGACGCAGATGTCCTCCGGCACCAGCGTCTCGTAGTCCACGCCACTCGGCGTGATGGCGATGTTCTCGCCGACCCGGACGCTGACGTTGCCCGACGTTCCCACCGTGAGCCCGTCCTTGAGCATCCGCAGGCAGAACTCAATGATCAGCTCGCGTTCCTTCTGCATGCGCATTGGGTCTCCCTTTCCTGGTCTCACGAGAGCATGCCCTATCCCAGCTCCGACACGGGTGCAGGGACGTTCACTGCATACGTCACACTGGCTCGATGGTGCGGTCGATTGAGTGGGTGGACGATCCGAGACCGATGATCAGGCTCATCGACCAGACTCTGTTGCCGGGCACGGAGCAGTACATCGACGTCACGACGGTCGACGTCCTGGTCGAGTCGATCGAGCGGCTCGTGATCCGCGGCGCGCCGGCTCTCGGAGCGGCGGGGGCGCTGGGGGTGGCCCTTGCCATGGTCCAGGCCGCCGATGAGAGCTGGGACGCGGCGAGGCTTGATACCGAGATCGACAAGATCCGTGATGCCCGTCCCACAGCGGTCAACCTCGCCTGGGGTGTGAACCAGGTCAGGGGGTCGGTCCCGTCCGGGACGGCAACGGCCCTCCGGCTCGCACGGCAGGTCGTGGCCGACGATGAGGCCGCGAACCGGCAGCTCTCCAAGCATGGCGCCGACTGGATCCTTGCGCACGTGGCCAAGGAGAAGGTGAGGGTCGTCACGCACTGCAACAGCGGCGCGCTGGCCACCAGCGCGTGGGGCACGGCATACGGAATCATCCACGAGCTGCACCAACGCGGGCGCCTGGGTCTGGTCTATGCCGATGAGACACGACCGCTGCTACAAGGTGCGCGACTGACCAGCTGGGAGCTGCTGAACGACGGGATCGAGCATGTGGTGCAGGCTGACAGCGCAGCCGCGAGCACCATCCTGCGAGGTCTGGTCGACGTCGCGATCATCGGGGCCGACCGCATCGCCGCGAACGGTGACACGGCGAACAAGGTCGGTTCGGTGAGCCTGGCCCTGGCCTGTCAGCGAGCAGGGATCCCCTTCGTCGTGGCAGCGCCGTCTTCCACGGTCGACCTGACCATCGCACGAGGCGAGGACATCGTCATCGAGGAAAGGGACGAGGACGAAGTGCTCTGCCTGGGCGGGGTGCGGACCGCCCCCGCGGGGGCCAGGGGCTTCAACCCGGCATTCGATGTCACCCCGCATGACCTGATCAGCATCGTCGTGACCGAGCTGGGCGTGGCCGAGACGGGGGTCGAGCACTTCCTTGCTAAGGGCCATGTCGCCGCGGGCACCTCCGGTGAGGTGGAGCCGGGCAAGCGACACGTCTTCGGCTGGGGCTGGGAAGGCAGCGAGGCTGCGACGTATGACGTCCGCTTGCCGGGAGGAACGATGACGATCGGTGCCTCCCGGTGGCGGCACGGTCAGCGGGGCACGTAAGGACGCCTTTCATCGCCATCCCGATCAGTCCGTAGCCAGCCATCACTCAGGCGTCGCAACGCCATTGGTTCGCGGCGCGTTGGTTTCTGAATCGCCGTTTGAGCCCAGGGACGCCAGCCAAAACAGACAGAGCGACCCCGCGGCAGCGACCGCTTCCGCGATAGCGCTGATGGTCTTCTCGGGGTACCAGATGGGGTCATACATGTCAGGCACTGGACCGAACCCGCCGATGTCGAAATAGCCGTAGAGCAGTACCGCACCCAAGCCGCCCGCCGCAATCAGGAAGGCCACCACCGCCCCAAGGCGGTGTCGGGTCAGCAGCACCAGCGGCATCGCAATCAGGGCCAGAATGGACTCGAGACGGAATAGCTCCCCTTGGCTGATGTGTGGGCTCGCGGCCCCCTGGACGCCGTCAAAGCCCGGGGCAAGGTGCCAGTGGACGTAGGCGTCGATGCCCAGTCCGGTAGCCACCACGAAGGCCAGCAACCTGTGGGTGGCCCTGGAAGCCGTTCGACGCGAAGGGGTCCGGCCCTCGGTGGTTGATCCGGGGCCAGGCGTGCGCACGTCGGCGGCATCAGGGTTTGGGTGTGCGCGGCGAGACATGGCGAGTCAGCCGACCGTGATCCTCATATCCATGCCCCTGTCCTTGTGGCTGTCAACGGAGCACCACAGCTCGTATGACCCCTTCTGCAGCGAGACCGTGACGGAGCCTGACTGTCCGCCCTGCAATGTCGGCGAGGCCATCTTGTCGACCCCGGGACCCTCGATGGTCAGGTCGTGGGGAAGCGAACCCTGGTTCTTGACCGTGAAGGTATAGGTCCCCGCTGTGAAGGACGTCTTGTCCAAGGTGATCGAGAACTCCGTTTCCATCACGCCGACGGCGGTGCCCACGGGCGCGGCTGATGAGGGTTCAGTTGCCCCTGCCGGCGGGGTCGTGGCAGTGGTGCTGCTCGTGTTCACGCCGCCGCAGGCGCCGAGCAAGAGAACAACCATCGCCGCGGTCACGGCGCGCACTGCCGCGGTATGCGCTGAATTGGTCACCGGACACCTCCCATGTTTGGCACTCCCCTTAATACGGGCCGGGCCGCGGTGAGGTTCAAGGTCCACGACCGTCTGAGTGAACAGGTCCAGCACCGGGCTCGAACAACCATGGACAGATGCAGAAGGAGCGACCACGATTGGATGGTCCACCGAGAACCACGAGAGGTCGTCGTCATGAGCGTGTACCGAGTGATCGATGTGATCGGGACGAGTTCGTCATCCTGGGAGGAGGCGGCCGCAGAGGCCATCACCACGGCGCGGGGGTCGGTGCGTGATATCCGAGTGGCCGAGGTAACCAAACAGGACATCGTCGTCGGTGACGCTGGGGAACTGGTCTACCGGACCAAGATCCAGCTGTCGTTCAAGTACGAGTCGGAGTAAGGCCCCCACCTCAGCTGGCTCGGCGGACGCGGGCGTCGCGCCGCTTGAGGGCGCGTCGTTCGTCCTCCGGGAGAACGCCTACACGCCCGCGTCCAGGCCGTTGTCGATGGCCCAGTTCACGCCTGCCTCCACGACCTCGCATGCCTCCACGACCTCGCATGCCTCCACGACCCTGCATGCCTCCACGACCCTGCATGATGCAACCTTCTTGTGG
>JBDTMW010000002.1:0-26845 GCA_039934065.1 Actinomycetota bacterium
AGCTCCTCGACACTGGCCAGCAGGGTCGGCTCGAGGTCGGCATAGGTACGCACGGTCGCCAGGATGCGTTTCCACGCGTGAGCGATGTCGGCCTGGGTCTCGTGCGCCCAGCCCAGCTCGGCGACGATGCCGTGTTTCCAGGAACGTCCGCGGGGAATGACCGGCCAGATCTCGAACCCGAGACGCTCGGGTCGCACGGACTGCCAGACATCGACATAAGGGTGACCCAGGATCTTGAGGTATGGCGCAAAGGCGCTCAGCGCGCGCGCCTCCTGAACCAGGGTGGTCTCCTTGGTGCCGGGGACGAGATGGTCGACCAGGACGCCGAGGCGCCGCCCCGGTGCCGGGCGGAAGTCCCGCACCACGGCGGCGAGGTCGTCGACGCCGTCAAGCATCTCGACCACAACCCCCTCGATCCTCAGGTCGTCGCCCCAGACCTTCTCGACGAGCTCGGCATCGTGTCTGCCCTCGACGAAGATGCGTGATCCGGATGCGACTCGTGCCCGTTTGCTTTCGACGGCCCGCGAACCACTGGCGGTCCGCGACGCGGCGACCCTGGCGTCCTGTGCGGCTGCTCGCGCCGCCGCGGTCGGTCGCGTCAGGATGACCGGAGCGCCGTCGAGCAGGAACCCTGGCCCCAGCGGGAACCCCCGGCTGCGTCCGCCACGGTCCTCGAGGTGGACGACCTGCATGCCGCCGGCCTTCTCGACGCTGACCACCGCCCCGCACCAGCCGGTCTCGACGTCCTCGACCACCAGCCCGGGCGCCGCCTCAACCTCGCGTGCCCGTCCGGCCTTGGGGACGCGCCAGTCACCTGAGAGAACATCGGCGCCGTATCGGTCGTTCATCGTGGCATCGTAGACTTAGCACTCGACATATCGGAGTGCCAACTCGCCAAGGGGGCTGGCACGTGATCAGGCCGCAACCCGGCCAGTGACCTGAGTCAAGGGGTCGGCGACCGCTGAGTGGCCGACGAGATGGAGGTGGAGCACATGATCGAGCAGCGCAAGCTGGCTGTGCTACGCGCCATCGTGCAGGACTACGTGCAGACTTCTGAGCCGGTCGGGTCGAAGGCCTTGCTCGAACGCCACCACCTTGGCGTGTCGGCAGCCACCGTGCGCAACGACATGGCCGCGCTCGAGGACGAGGGCCTGATCGCAGCGCCGCACACCAGTGCCGGTCGGGTCCCCACCGATGCCGGCTACCGGGTGTTCGTCGACCAGCTCAGCGAGCTGAAGCCGATGAGCGGCCCGGCGCGCACCGCCATCTCGACGTTCCTCGAGGGGGCTGTGGACCTCGATGACGTGGTGGATCGCACCGTCAGGCTGCTTGCCTCGCTGACCCGGCAGGTGGCTGTCATGCAGTACCCGTCGCTGACCCGATCCTCGGTGCGCCACGTCGAGCTGGTGCCCATCGGGGCCAACCGCCTGATGGTCGTGCTGATCGTGAACACCGGCAGAGTCGAGCAACGAGTCATCGAGTCGTCCCGTGACCTGCTGGCCGAGGAGGGCGAAAAGCTCATCGCCGACCTGCGCTCGGGGCTGAACTCCAAGACCTGCGGACATCAGCTCACCGAGGCCGCCGCACGGCTGCAGTCCCTGCCCGACAGCTTTGCGCCGGCCGACCGCGACCTCGTCCGCGCGGTCGTCCGCTCGCTCGAAGACGCCCTGGTCGAAGAGCGTGAGGAGCGCGTGGTCCTGGCGGGAACGTCCAACCTCATGCGGTTCGGCACCGACTTCCCTCTCACCATCGGGCCGGTCCTCGAGGCTCTGGAGGAGCACGTCGTGCTGCTCACCCTCCTGACCACCACCATGAGCGACGAAGGAGACGTGGTCGCAGTCCGAATCGGCCACGAGAACCCCTACGAGGGCCTGAGCGCCACGTCCGTGGTCAGCACCGGCTACGGCACCGGCAGAGACGTCGTGGCCGGGCTGGGCGTGCTCGGCCCGACCCGCATGGACTATCCGACGACGATGGCGTCGGTCCGCGCGGTTGCCCGCTACGTCTCCCAGATTCTTGACCCATAGCGTGTGATCCCCATTGCTCGCGTGCCCGATGACTCAGGAACTCGCGACTCGGGGACACCAGACTCGGGCAGCCCAACTCCGAACCAGTGCAAGGACATTCATTGAACGACTATTACGAGGATCTCGGCGTCAGTCGCGAGGCCAGCCCTGAGGAAGTCAAAAGGGCGTACCACCGGATGGCCCGCAAGCTGCACCCGGATGTCAACGCTGACGCCGAAGCCGAGAGCCGGTTCAAGCGGGTCTCCCAGGCGTATGACGTGTTGTCCGACCCGCAGAAGCGCCGGGCCTTCGACGCCGGCGCGGACCCCTACGGCGGCGCGAGCGCCAACTTCGGCCAGGGATTCTCCTTCAGCGACGTCATGGACGCCTTCTTCGGCCAGGCAGCCGGCGGGGCGGGTCGCGGACCGCGTTCGCGCCAGAGCCGGGGCCAGGACGCACTGATCAGGCTCGACATCGACATGGCAGAGGCCGTCTTCGGGGTGGAGCGCGAGCTGACCATCGATACTGCGGTCGCGTGCGGCACCTGCCACGGCAAAGGATCGCAGCCAGGCACCGGGACGCGCACCTGTGACGTCTGCGCCGGCAGAGGTGAGATCCGGCAGGTCCAGAGGTCGTTCCTCGGCCAGGTGATGACGGCCCGGCCGTGCAGCGCCTGCCAGGGCTACGGCGTCGTGATCTCAGACCCCTGCTTCGAGTGCTCGGGCCAGGGCAGGGTGCGCAAGCGCCGCAACCTGACCATCCTGGTCCCCGCAGGCGTTGATACAGGCACCAGAATCCAGCTTGCCGGCAATGGTGAGGTCGGTCCGGGAGCCGGGCCCGCCGGCGACCTGTATGTCGAGATCAACGTCACGGCGCACGAGACCTACCAGCGCCGCGGCGATGACCTGCACTGCTCGGTGGAGCTCCCGATGACCGCGGCCGCACTGGGAGCAACGATCAAGCTCGATACCTTCGACGGGATGACCGACGTCGAGATCAAGCGCGGCACTCAGCCGGGCGATGTCATCATCCTCAAGAGCTTCGGCGTGACCCACCTGCGGGGGGCCGGACGAGGCGATCTCCTGGTCCATGCCAGCATCCAGACGCCGACCAAGCTCACCTCGGCGCAGGAGGAGCTGCTGCGTCAGCTCGCCGTCCTCCGAGGCGAAGAGCGTCCCGAGGGTCGCCTCACGCCCGCATCGCAGGGTCTCTTCGGCAAGCTGCGCGACGCGTTCCTGGGCAAGTAGGGCAGGTAGGAGAACAGGCGTGACCGCTCCCATCTTCTTTGTGGCCGTGGATCGGCTGACCGGCGCCACCCCCGGGTCGATGATCGTCCTGGACGGTCCCGAGGGGCGCCATGGCGCCACGGTCAAGCGGATCGGCGTCGGCGAGCAGGTTCTGCTCGCCGACGGGGTCGGCCACCGTGCTGAGGCAGTCGTTGAGAGCGTCGGTGCTGGGGAGCTGAGCCTGCGGCTCGAGTCGATTCTGCTTGAACCGCAACCCGATCTGCGCTTCGTCCTTGTTCAGGCGCTGGCCAAGGGGGATCGCGACGAGCAGGCCATCGAAGCCGCCACCGAGCTCGGGGTGGACGAAGTCGTTCCCTGGCAGGCCGAGCGCAGCGTCGTGATCTGGCGCGGGGAGAGAGCGGCCAGGTCGTTGCGCAAGTGGCAGTCGATCGTCCTGGCTGCGACCAAACAGTCTCGGCGGACCCGCGTCCCGTTGGTGAGCGAGCCCGCCACCCAACAGGCCGTCATCCGGCGGGTTGAGGGCGCGGCCCTCGCGGTCATCCTGGATGAGGAGGCAGAGCGCCCCCTGGCCGGACTTGAGCTGCCTTCCTCGGGTGACGTCGTGCTCATCGTCGGTCCAGAGGGCGGGATCTCCCCGGCCGAGCTCAGTGCCTTCGTCAACGCCGGAGCGCTGGCGGCGCGGCTGGGGCCCAACGTGCTTCGCACGTCGAGCGCCGGACCTGCGGCGCTCGCCGTGATGAGTGCCGCAGGTCGCTGGCGCTGAGCGCCCCGCAGCTGTCCGCAGACGTCCCGAGCTACCTGACGGTGAAGGGCTTTGACGTCTCGGCGACCAGGCCGGCGCCGTCCTTCATGCTGACCTCGAACATCCGGAAGGTGTAGTCGCCGGCCGCGAGAACCCCGAGGTCCACCTTCCAGGTGCCACGTATCGGGCACCCGCTGGAGGCCATGGTGGAACCCGACTTGACCGTCGTACTGCCTTGCTTCAGCTCCCAGGCCGTCGTCGCCTCGAAGGCGCAGGACTCGCCGCTGGCCACCACCGCTGCAGCCGCAGGGAACACCTGACCGCGGTCGGGGGAGATGATCCAGATCGGTGCGAGGTCCTCGTACTGCATCTCCTTGGCCGGGCGGTTGTACGTCGTGTCGACGGGATAGGTCCCGAACAGCGTGCCGGAGCCATCGGCGACCACGAACGTCACCGGGATCGTGCCCTGGCCGACAGCCGCCTGCGCGGTCCACACCAGCTCCTGAACCGCAAGCCTGGTCTGCTCGGGAGTGAAGCCGCTGGCACCGGGGCCGCTCAGCGTGATGGTGATGGCGCTTGGCGTGACCGTGACGTCATCGACCTGTGTCCCTGACCAGGGCTGTACGTAAGGCTCGAAGTTGGTGAAGGGCTGGGCGTTCATGGCGACGGCGACGGCAGCCTTGGCCTTCTGCGCCGAAGTGGCCTCCACCGGGACGGCAGTCCGCACGAACTCACGGTAGAGGCCGTACCGGTCGCCGGTGCCGGAGTTGGCGCCGACGAAGTATGCCGGCAACGCCACCTGGGTGGTCGCAACCGTTACGTCCGTGGTGGCCGAGCTGGTCGCCCCCGTCGTGCTTGACGTGGACGGCGCTGCGGGCGCGGCCTGCTGGTTGCCGCCGGTGTTAGTGACGCCCCAGGCAATGGCGGCGATGAGGGCCACCGATGCGGCTGCGGCAACAGGGATGAGCCAGCGTCGCGTCGGCTCGGTGACCTCTGTCTGCTCGTGGACCATGGCCAGGATCTCCGTTCGTCGTTCTCGGGGGCTGATCTGCTCGGCGTCCCGGCGAAGGCTCTCGCGCAGCCGACGCTCGATGTCGCTGTCGTGCGGGTTGCTCTTGTTGCCGTCGTTGTTGTGCATACCGTCACCGGTCTTGTCGTGGTGGGTCATGACGTGCCCTCCGGATCGGTCCGCAGAGCCTCCAGGCCACGGTGAGCATGGACTTTGACCGAGCCCGGTGAGATGCCGAGGGCGTCAGCGATCTGGGCCTCGCTGAGGTCAAGGTAGTAGCGCAGCGTCAGCACCTCTCGCTGCCGTCGGGGCAGGCGCCCCAGAGCGGCCATCAGGTGGTCGCTGGCGACATGGCTGAGAGCGCTCGTCTCGGCGCTGGGCTCGGTGGTCATGCCATGTGCGGTCGCGGCGCTTGTCTCGGCGGCCAGGTAACGGTCCGCGACGTTCTTGTGGCGCAACACAGAACGTGAGTTGTTGACCACCGCGCGGCGGAGGTAGGCCAGAGCCCGGTCCTGGTCCCGGAGCTGGTACCAGCGGGAGTGCATCGCCACGAAGGCGTCCTGCACGGCCTCCTCGGCCACGTACTGATCCCTGACCAGCAGCCACGAGAGGCGCACGAGTGAGTGCCAGTGGGCGGCGTACAGGTCGGTGAGAGCCGTATCGGCCCCCCACCCCCCGACGGCGGGCGCGCTCTCTCCCCGTTCGACCACGGTCAACATTCTCACGCTGGTATGACGCGCGGCTCCATTGCGCGGTTGACCGGAGTGTCCCGGTGCGCCGTAGGCTCGTCCCATGAGTGCTGATCACGTCGCGGGGCCGAGCGACTGCCTGTTCTGCAAGATCGTCGCGCGTGAGATCCCCGCCGAGATCATCCATGAGACGGCAACGACGTTGGCGTTTCGCGATATCGAGCCGCAGGCACCAACTCATGTCCTGGTCATTCCCAAGGAGCACCAGCCCGACGTCGCGGCGTTGGGTGAGTCGTCGCCGCAGGGGCTGGTCGACCTGTTCGAGGCCGTCGGGGCCGTCGCGACCCAGGAGGGCCTCGAGGCTGGCTACCGCGGTGTGTTCAACACCGGGGGACTGGCGCACCAGATGGTGTTCCACGCCCACGTGCATGTGCTCGGGGGCCGGGCGATGACGTGGCCTCCGGGTTGAGAGCCCACGTGCACGTGGAGAACCCACGTAGACTGAGCTCAACATGAGCGAAGTTGGACAACCCACTGGTCCCGGGCCGCGGTCCGCGAAAGGCCAGCCATCACCGGCCGGTGGCGAGCCCACGTACACCATCGTCCTTCCGCCCGAGCTGTCCATGGTGACCTTGCTGGGCACCCGGGACGAGCTGCTCCGCGCGATGGAGCACTCTTTCCCGCACCTCGACATCCACGTACGCGGCAACGAGTTCCATGTCGCCGGCGCGCCGGCCGAG
Source organism: Actinomycetota bacterium (assembly GCA_039934065.1). Classification (GTDB taxonomy): domain Bacteria; phylum Actinomycetota; class Actinomycetes; order Actinomycetales; family Dermatophilaceae; genus UBA4719. The sequence continues at coordinate 6,434 of JBDTMW010000002.1, forward strand.
GTGGCCCTGCTTGAGCGGCTGATCGACGAGCTGCTCATCGTCCTGGGGACCGGCCAGCCGCTGAACCGCGATGCGGTGGAGAGGTCGGTGTCGATGCTGCGGGCGCAGACCCACGAGCATCCTGCGGACGTGCTCACGATCAACATCCTGTCCAACCGCGGTCGCACGATCCGGCCCAAGACCCTGAACCAGAAGCACTACGTGGACGCCATCGACAAACACACCATCGTGTTTGCCATCGGCCCCGCCGGCACCGGAAAGACCTACCTGGCCGTTGCCAAGGCAGTGGCCGCGCTTCAGACCAAGCAGGTCAGCCGGATCATCCTGACCCGGCCGGCCGTCGAGGCCGGTGAGCGGCTCGGCTTCCTGCCGGGCACCATCAACGACAAGATCGACCCCTACCTGCGGCCGCTGTATGACGCGTTGCACGACATGGTCGACCTCGAGTCGATCCCGCGTCTGATGGCCTCGGGCACCATCGAGGTGGCCCCACTGGCATACATGCGCGGCCGCACCCTCAACGACGCGTTCATCATCCTTGACGAGGCGCAGAACACCTCACAGGAGCAGATGAAGATGTTCCTCACCCGGCTCGGCTTCGGCTCCAGGATGGTCGTGACCGGCGATATCACCCAGATCGACCTGCCCAACGGGACACCATCAGGCCTGAAGGTAGTCCAGGACGTCCTCGACGGCGTCGAGGACGTGCACTTCGCCCAGCTGGACTCCCACGACGTGGTGCGCCACAGCCTGGTCGGGGCCATCGTGGATGCCTACGGACGCTGGGACAACCTGACCGCCTCGTCGAGCGGCCGACGCGTCCACGAAGCCAAGGCGGTGGTCGCCCGTGAGCATCGACGTTCTTAACGAGACTGACTTCTCCCTCGACGAGATGGAGCTCGTGGCCTGCGCGAAGTATGTGATGGGCGAGATGAAGGTCCACCCGCAGGCCGATCTGTGCGTCAAGCTGGTCGACGAGCCGGTGATGGAGGTCCTGCACGTGAAGTGGATGGACCTGCCCGGTCCGACCGACGTGATGAGCTTCCCGATGGACGAGCTCAGGCCCGGTCGCGATGGTCAAGAGCCTGCCGAGGGCGTGCTCGGGGACATCGTCCTGTGCCCGTCGTTCGCCGCGCGCCAGGCGGTCGGGGCGGGTCATGCGACCGAGGAAGAGCTCCTGCTGCTCCTGACCCACGGCATCCTGCATCTGCTCGGCTATGACCACGCCGAGCCTGACGAGGAGCGCGAGATGTTCGAGCTCCAGCGCACCCTGCTTCTGACGTTCCTCGCCGGCCGCGGCCGCAGCGCCGGTCTCTGACCCCCGACGATCCGTCACCAGTCATGGTCACCCAGCTCATCATCGCGGCGCTCGTCAGCCTTGTCGTCGCGTTCGTGATGGCCGCCGCTGAGGCATCCCAGTCCCGGCTCTCCCGTCACCGTGCCGGCGAGCTCGTCGAAGAGGGTCGCCGCGGCGCCGCGGCGTTGGCCATCATCGTGGCCGACAGTGCGGCGTACCTCTCGGTGGCGGCCTTCGTGCGAGTGCTGGCGGAGGCGGCGGTGGCCGTCCTGCTCACCCTTGCCGTGGTCGACGTGGTCAGCGACTTCTGGCCGACCCTGCTGATCTCCATCGGGGTCATGGCCGTCGTCTCCTTTGCTCTTGTGGGGGTCTCACCCCGAACGCTTGGCCGCCAGCATGCCGACCTTGTGGCGCTGCTGACCGCGCCGCTCCTGGTGCTGCTGCGTCGGGTGCTCGGCCCGGTGGCGCGACTCCTGGTGCTGCTGGCCAACGCGGTGACCCCAGGGCGCGGATACCGTGACGGGCCGTTCGAGTCAGAGGCTGAGCTCCGCGACCTGGTCGACATCGCGGGGGAGTCATCCCTGATCGAGGCCGAGGAACGCGAGATGATCCACTCGGTCTTCGAGCTCGGTGACACCGTCGTACGCGAGGTGATGGTGCCACGGACCGACATGGTGACCATGGACCAGGACAGGACGCTTCGACAGGCGATGTCGTTGTTCCTGCGATCGGGCTTCTCCCGCATCCCCGTCGTCGGTGACGGTCCGGACGACGTTCTCGGGCTTCTCTACTTCAAGGACGTTGCCCGCAGGGTCTATGCCGACGCGGATGCGGTCGCGCTGCAGGCACATGACCAGATGCGACCCGTCCAGTACATTCCCGAGAGCAAACCGATCGATGACCTGTTGCGTGAGATGCAGCGGGACCAGAACCATTTCGCCGTCGTCATCGACGAATACGGTGGAACCGCAGGCCTGGTCACGATCGAGGACATCCTCGAGGAGATCGTCGGAGAGATCGACGATGAGTACGACCGCGAAGGCCCCAGCGTCGAAGAGCTCGAGGACGGCTCGACCCGCGTGCCCGCCACGATGCACGTCGATGACCTGGCCGAGCTCTTCGACGTGACCATCGAGGAGGACGAGGTCGACACGGTCGGCGGCCTGCTCGCCAAGACCAATGGCCTGGTCCCGATCCTGGGCTCACACTGCGCGGTCGCCGGCCTGTCGCTGACGGCCGAGCGGATGGCTGGGCGCCGTCACCGCATTGCCACCGTGATCGTGCGACGCTTGGCTGACGAGACATCCACCGACGTGCCCACCACCTCTGGTCGGGCGGCTGAACAGAGCACGACCGAACGCACGACGAACGGGCGCAAGACGAACGGGCGCAAGACCGCCGCACACGGGACAACCCGGGAGGATGCTTCGTGACACAGGAGTTCAGGGCGGGTTTCGCCTGTCTGGTCGGCCGCCCCAATGCCGGCAAGTCGACACTGACCAATGCGCTGGTCGGCCAGAAGGTCGCCATCACCTCGAGCAAGCCGCAGACCACGCGGCACACCATCCGGGGGATCGCGACCTCCGAGACAGCGCAGCTGATCCTGGTCGACACCCCCGGTCTGCACAAGCCGCGGACGCTGTTGGGCCAGCGCCTGAACGACCTGGTTCGCGAGACCCTGCTCGAGGTTGACGTGATCGGTTTCTGCCTGCCCGCTGACGAGCGGATCGGCCCCGGGGACAACTACATCGCGAGGGAGCTCACCGAGCTGCAGCGGGCCAGACGTCGTCCCGTGGTGGCGATCGCCACCAAGAGCGACCGGGTCGACAAGACGCGGCTGGCCGAACACCTCATCGCCATCGACCAGCTCGGTGACTGGGACGCCATCATCCCCTGTTCAGCGGTGCGTGGCGATCAGGTTGCCGAGGTTGGCACCCTGCTCTCCTCCTACCTGCCGGTATCGCCGATGCTGTATCCCAACGGGGAGCTGACCGACGAGCCTGAGATCATCATGATCGCCGAGCTGGTGCGCGAAGCGGCGCTCGAGGGCCTGGATGACGAGATGCCGCACAGCCTGGCCGTCGTCGTCGACGAGATGCTGCCTCGCGAGGGTCGGCCGGAGAGCTCCCCGCTGCTCGATGTGAGGGTCAACGTGTTCGTCGAACGGTCCAGCCAGAAGGCCATCATCATCGGCAAAGGCGGAGCGCGTCTGCGTGAGGTCGGCACCACCGCGCGTGCCGGGATCGAGGCACTGCTTGGCCAACGGATCTATCTCGACCTGCACGTCAAGGTCGCCAAGGACTGGCAGCGCGATCCCAAGCAGCTCCAGCGCCTGGGTTTCTAGGCCCCATCAGTAGCCGTCCAGCATGCGGGACCAATGTCCAATTCGTGGACGGTCCGTAGGTCGACCATCTATCGTTGACTCGTGCGCATCGCGTCTGGAGCCCTGCTCCTCCTTCGCTGCCGCGGCGAGGCCATCTAAGACGGCCGCCCTCGTCGCGGAGTTTGAGTTGCCCGGCCTTACCGAATGCAACCAGACGTTAGAGGCGAGAACATGATTCACCCCCAACAGCCCAGCGGTATGCCGATCGGCAAGTACGTTCCGTTCGACCAGCAGATCGCGGTGGAGCTCCCCGACCGCACCTGGCCGACCAGACGGATGACCCACGCTCCGCGCTGGTGCGCCGTAGACCTCCGTGATGGCAACCAGGCGCTGATCGACCCCATGAACCCCGAGCGCAAGAAGCGGATGTTCGACCTGCTGGTACGGATGGGCTACAAGGAGATCGAGGTCGGCTTCCCGTCGGCGAGCCAGACCGACTTCGACTTCGTGCGGATGCTGATCGAGGGCGGGCACATCCCCGACGACGTGACCATCCAGGTGTTGACCCAGGCCCGGGACCACCTGATCGAGCGCACCTATGACTCGATCCGCGGGGCCAAGCAGGCGATCGTCCATCTGTACAACTCGACGTCGGTGCTGCAGCGGCGCGTCGTGTTCGGGCTGGACCAGGACGGCATCGTGGACGTCGCGCTCCAGGGCGCCCGGCTGTGCCGCAAGCTCGAGGAGACCATCCCAGAGACGACCGTCTACTACGAGTACTCGCCCGAGTCCTATACCGGCACCGAGCAGGACTTCGCGGCCCGGATCTGTAACGAGGTCATCGAGGTCTTCGACGCCCGTCCCGACCACAAGGTGATCATCAACCTGCCGGCCACGGTCGAGATGGCCACCCCTAACGTCTATGCCGACTCGATTGAGTGGATGTCGCGCCACCTGACCCCCCGTGAGTCGATCGTGCTGTCGCTGCACCCGCACAACGACCGCGGAACGGGTGTTGCCGCAGCCGAGCTGGGCTTTCTCGCCGGTGCCGACCGGATCGAGGGCTGCCTCTTCGGCAACGGCGAGCGGACCGGAAACGTCTGCCTGGTGACGTTGGGCATGAACCTGTTCAGCCAGGGCATCGACCCGCAGATCGACTTCTCGGACCTCGACGAGATCCGTCGCACGGTGGAGCACTGCAACCAGCTGCCTGTCCACGAGCGTCACCCCTATGGCGGTGACCTCGTCTTCACGGCTTTCTCCGGATCGCACCAGGACGCGATCAAGAAGGGCTTCGAGTTCATGGAGTCCGATGCCCTGGAGGCCGGGACCTCAGTCGACGACATCACGTGGGGCGTTCCGTATCTGCCGATCGACCCTCACGACATCGGCCGGTCCTACGAAGCGGTCGTACGTGTCAACAGCCAGTCGGGCAAGGGTGGCGTGGCGTACATCCTCAAGAGCGAGCACCACCTCGACCTGCCGCGTCGGCTTCAGATCGAGTTCAGCGGCGTCATCCAGAGGCGAACCGACGTCGTCGGTGGCGAGATCCTGCCGGCGGCGTTGTGGTCGGCTTTCCAGGATGAGTACCTGCCGGTCAGTGCAGCCGAAGCCGCGGCATCCAATACCGAGCAATGGGGCCGGTTCTCACTGCTGAGGATGCGTTCGGACTCGACGGTCGACGGTGCCGATGTGATCTCGGTGACGCTTACCGATAATGGCCAGGAGGTCACCATCGAGGGCAGCGGCAACGGACCCATCGCGGCCTTCGTGGCGGCGCTGGCGACTCTCGACGTCGACGTTCGCGTCCTGGACTATGCCGAGCACGCGCTGTCGTCCGGTGGCGACGCGCGGGCAGCTGCCTACGTCGAGGCGGCGGTCGGCGAGCGGGTGCTGTGGGGGGTCGGCGTTGATGCCAACATCGTGATCGCCTCGCTCAAGGCGGTGGTCTCCGCGGTCAACCGTTCCGAGCGTGAAGAGGGTGTCGCGGCAGAGGCCTGACTGAGCCTGAAGCGCTTTCTTGGTCGCTCAGGTGATCAGATGCCCGGGGCGATGGTCTGGTCGAAGTGCTGAAGGACCTGCGGGTCCCCAGTTCGCTCGATCTCGCCTGTGGGCGGCCGGTGACAGAGCCAGCAGTCGATGTCAGCAGCGGTCCCGCTCACGGTGGCGGCTGCGGTCTTACCGGTGTCTGACCAGCCGGTGTCTGACTCAGCAACCCTGAGGTCCGGCTCGTCGTGCGTCGTGCCGCCGTCATCGGTGCCGGTGAGCTGGCCGAGGGTCAGCAGCCAGGACTGTCCGGTGTCGGTGGTCCGGATCCGAAGAGTCTGCGTCGGGTCGGGGGTGAAGCGACTCCAGGAGGGCGCCCCGCCGTACATCACCCGCAGGATCTCGTCGATTCCGTCGGCGCTGAGGTCAGCGTCCATCGGGGTGCGTTCGCCGGCGGTGAGCTCTGCGTCAAGCCGGTGGATGAGTGCCTCGTGGGCCTGCCGGCGCCGGATGAACCCGACGGTTTGTTCGTCGGCCCAGGTCCAGGCGGGCGTATCCGGCGACGCGGTGCTGAGGCTGTGGTGCAGATCGCTGCTGGCGCGGTCGAAGAACGCCAGCAGGTCGTCGCGGTCGACCGGCCGTCCGCCGTTGTCGAGGGCGTCGACGTCCGCACCCGCGGTCAGCCCACGACCGACGACCGTCCCCCAGAACCACTGAACCTCCGCGAGGTGCCACAGCAGGTCGTCGGCGTCCCAGTCAGGGCAGGTCGGCACTCGCGACTCGGGTGGCGTCTGCCGCAGGACCTCGACGAAGCGGGCCGAGTCGCGGGCCAGGTGGCTGAGGTAGTCGATGTCGCGAGGGTTGATGTCACTATCGTCGAGATCTCCTGTCGTGCCGTCTGTTGTCATGGTTGGCAACCTATCCGCGACCGGTGACCGGCACGTCATACCGGCGCGGGAGGTTCGGCATAGGACAATGGGTCTCATGGCCCTGTATCGCGACGCCGCGATCGTCCTGCGCGCCCAGAAGCTGGGTGAGGCGGACCGCATCGTCACGCTCCTGACGCGCCAGCATGGCAAGGTCAGGGCCGTTGCAAAGGGCGTTCGCCGGACCAAGTCGCGTTTCGGCGCCCGACTTGAGCCGTTCATGGTCGTGGACGTCCAGCTGTACGAGGGACGTTCCCTGGATACGGTGACCCAAGCCGAAACCCTTGCGCCGTATGGCGATCCGATCGCCCGCGACTATGTCGCCTACACCGCCGCGACCGCCATGCTTGAGACTGCCGAACGGCTCACCGAGGAACGCGAGCCGGCCGTGCAACAGTTCTTGCTGCTGGCCGGCGGGCTGAGCGCGCTGGCCGGTCAGGAGCATGAGGCTGGGCTGGTCCTGGACTCCTACCTGCTGCGGTCGCTGGCCGTCGCGGGCTGGGCGCCGAGCTTCCACGACTGCGCGCAGTGCGGTGCCGAGGGACCCCAGCGTGCCTTCAACCTGGCCAGCGGTGGCACCGTCTGCCCGTCCTGCCGGACGCCAGGTTCGGCTTCGCCAGCGCTGCTCACCCTTGAGCTGCTGGGCGCCCTGCTCGTGGGTGACTGGGACATCGCCGACCGGAGCCTGCCGCAGCATCGTCGTGAGGGCAGCGGCCTGGTGACGGCGTTCCTGCAGTGGCACCTCGAGCGCGGCGTGCGGTCACTGCGTCTCGTGGAGCGGGTGTGAGCAAACCGCCCGTGAGGAGCACGAGTCCGCGTCCCCCGCAACCGCCCTTCCCCCATCCCTCAGGTGCCCGCCCCCCCGACCTGCCGGTCGCACTGATTCCCGGACACGTCGCGATCGTCATGGACGGCAACGGTCGATGGGCCAACGCACGGAGCCTGCCGCGCACCAAGGGCCATGAGGCCGGTGAGGCCTCGCTGCTGGACGTCGTGGCGGGGGCCATCGAGATCGGCGTCAAGAACGTATCGGCCTACGCCTTCTCCACCGAGAACTGGAAGCGCTCGCCGGACGAGGTCCGTTTCCTGATGGGCTTCAACCGTGACGTGATCCGCCGACGGCGCGACATCCTCAACGACTGGGGGGTGCGCGTTCGCTGGATGGGCCGGCGTCCACGCCTGTGGCGCTCGGTGATCAAGGAGCTCGAGGTCGCCCAGGAGATGACCAAGAACAACACCGTCATGACCTTGACCATGTGCGTCAACTATGGCGGCCGCGCCGAGATTGCCGACGCGGTGCGCAAGATCAGCCAGCTGGTCAAAGAGGGCCGGCTCAAGCCAGATCACATCGACGAGCACACGATCGCGCGCTACCTCGACGAGCCGGCCATGCCCGATGTCGACCTGTTCGTGCGGTCCTCGGGCGAGCAGCGGACCAGCAACTTTCTGCTGTGGCAGTCGGCCTACGCAGAGATGGTCTTCCTGGACACGCTCTGGCCCGACTTCGACCGGCGCGATCTCTGGCGCGCTATTGAGATCTATGCCGAGCGCGACCGGCGCTACGGCGGTGCCGTGGATCGGGCGATGGGCCCGGGCTGACGCTCAGATCTGGCAGTCGGCGCAGGTGCCGATGATCTCCAGGGTGTGAACCACGTCGCTGAAGTCGTTGTCGGCGCCGACCTTCTCGGCCCACCTCTCGACGGCTGGTCCTTCAACCTCGACCGTCCGGCCGCAGGAGCGACAGACCAGGTGGTGGTGGTGGTGACCGGAGTTGCACCGCCGATAGACGGCCTCGCCGTCAGGGGTGCGCATCATGTCCACGTCGCCATCGGCGGCCATCGCCTGCAGCGTGCGATAGACCGTCGCCAGGCCCACGTTCTGGCTCTGGGCCCGCAGGCGTGCATGCAGGGCCTGGGCTGACAGGAAGTCATCGATCTCTGCGAGCACGGCTCCGACAGCAGCGCGTTGTCTGGTTGGTCGGCGGACGGTTTCGGTCATCAGTGCCTCGGCGGATCGTCACGTGTATCAGCGGGATTGGGACTTGCCGGGTGTTCATGCGTCGCACTCAGAGCAATGTCGTGCTCGTCGTAATGTCCTTGGTGGGGAGCATGGCGATGGCCGTCGTGGAGGTAGTCGACGTGGTCGTTGTGCTCCAGCGCGGGGTGACCGCAGTTCTCGCCGTGCTCATGCTCATGGAGCTCAGCCTCGAGATGTCGTCGCCTGGCGAGCCGGTCACGCACGGTGCTGTATGACGCAGCCGAGAGGAAGAGCGCGATCGCCAGGAGGACTATGGTTCCGCCGGCGGGGGTGTCGGCGTAGTACGACAACGTCACGCCGCCCACGCTGCAGATCACACCGATCACGACGGCCGTCCGGATCGCCGACCGGAAGCTGCGCGCGACCAGCTGGGCGGTGGCGTTCGGCACGATCATCAGGGCACTGATCAACAGCAGCCCGACCACGCGCATCGCGACGACCACCGTCACGGCGGTGAGTACCGCCAAGGTGATGTTGAGGGCAGTGACACGCATCCCGGTGGCCCGCGCATACTCCTCGTCGTTGGCGACGGCGAACAGTCGCGGGCGCAGCGCCCAGGTCACACCGACCACCACCAGGGCCAGCGCCGCGAAGACCATGACGTCGGTATCTGTCGTCGTGGAGATGGCACCAAAGAGATACGAGTCCAGACTGGTGGGCGTGCTGCCGGGTGCCGTGCTGATGACGACGACACCCAGCGCGATACCCCCGTAGAACATGACGGCCAGTGCGACGTCGGCGCTGGTCCGGCCGCGGGCGCGCACCAGCTCGACTCCCACCGCAGCCAGGACCGCGAAGATCAACGCGGTCAGGACCGGTGCCTGGCTGGTGACGATTCCTACCGAAACGCCGGCCAGCGCGACGTGACCCATCCCGTCACCGATCAGCGACAACCGGCGCTGGACCAGGAAGACGCCGACCATGGGTGCCGCGAGTCCCACGAAGAAGGCGGCCAGCAGGGCTAGCTGCATGAAGCCGAACGTGAGGATCTCAGGCATCGTGCGGTCCTGAGAGGCGGTCGAGCGGCCCTGCTGCCGGCCATGCCGGAGTGGGCTCCTCGTCGGTGTCGTGGTGAAAGCCGCCCTCGTGGTCGGGGCGCGGGAAGGTCTGCCACCGTTCGTGGTTCGCCGGGGGGCCGTCGAAGGTGACCTGGCCGTGTTCGACCTCGATGATCCGGGTGAGCACCCGCTGCAGTGCCTGCAGCTCATGAGTGACGATCAGCATCGTGGCCCCGCGCGAAGCCAGTCGGGCGATCACCTGGCTCAGGACCTCCTGGCTGGCTAGATCGACCCCGGCGGTGGGCTCATCCATGATGAGGACGTCGGGCTGAGCGGCCAGAGCCCGGGCGATCAGCACCCGACGCTGCTGGCCGCCTGAGAGCGTGCTGACGTCCACGCAGGCGCGATCCGCCAGACCGACCAGTGCCAGGGACTCCTCGATGATCCGCCGGTCCTCGTGGTTCGTCCGGGCAAGCCAGCCCTGGTGGGGGAGCCGTCCGACTGCCACGATCTCGGCGACCGTCGACCGCACGGACGCGGACAGGGTATGGCGCTGCGGGACGTACCCCAGGCGGGCATGGTCGCGGAAGCGGTCCAACGGGGTGCCGAACAGGGCCACCTGGCCGCCGAGGTGGTTGTTGAGGCCGAGCAGCCCCTTGACCAGGGTCGACTTGCCTGAGCCGTTGGCACCCAGTACGGCGACCACCTCACCGGCGTGGATGTCCAGGGTGACCCCGGATAGGACCGCGCGGTCGGCATACCCGAAGGAGGCTGAGCGCAGGGAGAGGATGGCCTGCGAGCGGCCGTCCGGCGCCGGTCCTGACCCGGTCATGAGCAGCTCTGACCCGCGCGCAGGACCTGGAGGTTGGAGCGCATGACCTCAAAGTAGTCCTTGCCCAGGGATGCGTCGGTCAGTCCTTCGAGCGGGTCGAGAGTGCGCACGCGGGCACCGGTCTCGTGTGCGACAGTCTGCGCAATGGCGGGGCTCACCAGCGTCTCGGCGTAGATCGTGGTCACCCCGTGGGCCTTGGCGTAGTCGCTGACGGTGGCCAGCACGCCCGCCTTGGGCTCCGAGCCCGGGAAGAGGCCGTTGATCGCAATCTGCCTCAGGTCGAACCGTCTCGCGAGATAGCCGAAGGCTGCGTGACTAGTGACGATGTCCCGCCGCTGGCAGCTGGCCAGACCAGTGGTGAACTCCTGGGAGAGCGCGACGAGCTTGCCCTCGAAGACCGTGGCGTTCTTCTCGAAGTCGGGACGGTGCGCAGGATCTAGCTGTGCGAGCCGTTCGGCGATCGCCTTGGCCACCTCGGAGTAACGCTGCGGGTCAAGCCAGAAGTGCGGATCGGTGGCGCCAGATTCAAGTTTCAGGTCGAGGTTGGCCGAGGGGGCAACATCGAGGCTGTGACCGCCACCCTGCGACTCCACGGCCTGGTCGACGGCACCCTGCAGGCCTTTCTCGTAGACCACGAGACGGGCCCTGCTGACCGACGCCACAGCACGCGGCGTGAGCTCGATGTCGTGCGGCTCGGCGCCTGGCTTGGTCAGGCTCGTGACTGCTACGAGGCTGCCGCCTATCTGCTGGGTTGCGTACTGCAGCGGGTAGAACGAGGCTACGACCGCGATCTTGCCGTCCGCGCCCACCCCCGGCGACCCGCAGGCGCTCAGGACGAGCGCGGCGATGACCAAGGGGATCAGCGGGACGGCTCGGACGGCTCGGACGGTTCGGGACGCCATGTCACTGATTATCAGTCTCAATGAGAATGATTGTCAAAACTGAGAATGACCCGATCTTGCCGTTCGGGGAATCCCGTTGTGGCCCAAGGGATCGCGCCGTGAGAGCATTAGGGCCAGCGCGCCCCTGCTCCCTTCCCCCAAGGTTGAGCGGGGGCGCGTCTTCAGACCAAATCGGCAGCCTAGCTCCGGGGGAACAGCTGGGTGACCGCCATGGCCACGGCAAGCAGCAACACGGCGGATCGCATGATTCGTTCGGAGCTGGTCAGGCGTGGCCACGAGAGATAGAGGATCCACCCGACGAAGACGGCGGCCAGGCCCATGAGGACGAACCCCACCGGGCCGCTGATCACGACACCGGAAACGAGCAAGGCCAGCAGGATCAGAAATGGCACGAGGCGGGGCAGGCTGCTCAGCCTGGTCATCAGGGGAAGGCTGGCGCGTTCGATACTGGGACGCAAGGTAGATGGCACAGGCTGAGGCTACGGGAGTCGGCCGCGGACTGGCGTGAGCCGGTCCCGGACGGAGTGCGCAGGTCTCGGGCAAGAGCGGGGGTTCCGGGCCGATACCCTTGCCCCATGGCCGCTACCTCCACGATCGACACCATCGTCAGTCTCTGTAAGCGCAGGGGTTACGTCTATCCCTGCGGTGAGATCTACGGGGGCACGCGCTCGGCGTGGGACTACGGCCCCCTCGGTGTGGAGCTCAAGGACAACATCAAGCGTCAGTGGTGGAGGTCCATGGTCCAGCAGCGCGACGACATCGTGGGGCTCGACTCCTCGGTCATCCTTCCGACGAAGACGTGGGAGGCATCGGGCCATGTGGCGACGTTCTCCGACCCGCTGACCGAGTGCCAGTCGTGCCACAAGCGCTTCCGCGCTGACCACCTGCAGGAGAACGTGGCGGAGAAGAAAGGTATCGAGAACCCCGACACCGTCGACCTCGCAACCATCGCCTGCCCCAACTGCGGTACTCGCGGCTCCTGGACCGAGCCCAGGCAGTTCTCCGGGCTGCTCAAGACCTACCTCGGCGTGACGCAGGACGAGTCAGGACTGCACTACCTTCGCCCCGAGACCGCCCAGGGCATCTTCCTGAACTTCGTCAACGTGATGAACACCTCACGCAAGAAGCCGCCGTTCGGCATCGCCCAGATCGGCAAGAGCTTCCGCAACGAGATCACGCCCGGCAACTTCATCTTCCGGACCCGCGAGTTCGAGCAGATGGAGATGGAGTTCTTCGTGGTGCCCGGCAGTGACGAGGAGTGGCACCAGTACTGGATCGACACGCGCACCCAGTGGTATGTCGACCTCGGTATCGCCAAGGACAACCTGCGCCATTTCGAGCACGCGAAGGAGAAGCTTTCGCACTACTCCAAGCGCACGGTTGACATCGAGTACCGGTACGGCTTCCAGGGCAGCGAGTGGGGCGAGCTCGAAGGTGTCGCGAACCGAACCGACTTCGACCTGACGACGCACGGCGAGGCCTCGGGCACCGACCTGTCCTACTTCGACCAGTCCACCGGCGAGCGCTACACGCCTTTCGTCATCGAGCCGGCCGGAGGCCCGTCCAGGTCGATGATGGCATTCCTCATTGACGCCTACACCGAGGATGAGGCACCCAACACCAAGGGCGGGGTGGACAAGCGTGTCGTGCTCAAGCTCGACAAGCGACTGGCGCCGATCAAGGTTGCCGTCCTGCCGTTGTCGCGCAACGCGGACCTGACCCCGAAGGCCAAGGACCTCGCCGCCCAGCTGCGCCAGACCTGGATGGTCGACTTCGACGACGCGGGCGCCATCGGTCGCCGCTACCGTCGCCAGGACGAGATCGGCACGCCGTTCTGCGTCACTGTCGACTTCGACACCCTCGACGACCATGCCGTCACGGTGCGCGAGCGCGACTCGATGGTGCAGGAGCGGGTTGCGCTGGACCAGGTCGAGGACTACCTGGCGAAACGTCTGCTCGGCTGCTGAGCCAGGATCAGGGGACCATGACCGCTGTCCTGCCTCCCCTTCACATCGGCCGCCACACCTTCAGCTCCCCGGTGGTGCTCGCCCCGATGGCCGGCATCACCAACAGGGCGTTCCGCCGGTTGTGCCGGGAGTATGGCGACGCAGGTCCAGGTCAGCCCGCCACCCCAGGTGCCACCGCTGCGAGGGGCGCGACGTCGCTGTATGTCAGCGAGATGATCACGTCGCGTGCCCTGGTCGAGCGCACGCCGGCGACGATGCAGCTGATCGAGCACGATCCGGACGAGTACCCCCGTTCGATCCAGCTCTACGGAGTGGACCCGGCCACCGTGGCTGCGGCGGTGCGGCTGCTCGTGACAGAGGACCGTGCCGATCACATCGACCTCAACTTCGGCTGTCCGGTTCCCAAGGTCACCCGAAAGGGTGGCGGCGCCGCACTCCCGTGGAAGACGGACCTGTTTCGCGCGATCGTGAGCAGCGCGGTGAGGGAGGCCGCCCCGTATGCCGTGCCTGTCACCGTCAAGATGCGAAAGGGCATCGACTCAGGTCACCTGACCTTCCTGGAGGCTGGCCGGATCGCTGAGGGCGAGGGCGTCGCGGCCGTGGCACTGCATGCGCGTACCGCGGCCGAGGCCTACTCGGGCGAGGCTGACTGGTCGGCCATCAAGGCCTTGAAGAATGCCGTCAAGAGCATCCCGGTCTTGGGAAACGGCGACATCTGGTCGGCGCAGGACGCGCTCGCGATGGTTGAGCAGACCGGCTGCGACGGCGTCGTGGTGGGCCGTGGCTGCCTGGGCCGGCCGTGGTTGTTCGCCGACCTGGCCGCGGCGTTCGCCGGGACTCCGACCCGGGTTCAGCCCAATCTGGGACAGGTTGCTCGCACGATGCGTCGGCACGCGGAGTATCTCGCCGAGTACCACGGCAGCGAGATGAAGGCATGTCGCGACATCCGCAAGCATGTCGCCTGGTACCTCAAGGGATTCCCTGCCGGGCACGACGTCCGTCACCGGCTTGCCCTGGTTGACTCCTTTGCCGCGCTCGACGACCTCATCGCCGGGCTCGACCTGGATGCGCCGTGGCCCGGTGAACCCGCAGAGGGTCAGCGGGGACGCGCCGGCACGCCGCGCCGGGTTGCCCTGCCTGACGGATGGCTCGACTCCCAAGAGCTCAACGAGGCATCCGCTGCCGTGGTCGCCCAAGCCGAGTTGTCCGTATCGGGCGGCTGATCGACCCTGCTTCAATGTGCGAAGGTCACGGGTCGATCACGGTGTACACGTCGAGGCCAATGTCGTATAGGGGGGGCACGTGCGATGTGCTTAGGTAAGACTGAGGGGGTTCACCGATCTGGTGCCTCCTGGCTTCAGATTCTCGGTTCTTGAAGGGAACACAGACATGTCCACGAGCAACAAACCGGTCAAGTTCATAGCGCTGTTCACTGTGATTGCCGGCTTCATCATGATCATCGCGGGCGGGTTCACCTGGGCCCTTGTGACATCCCAGCTCAAGGACGAGCACATCACCGTCGCCGCCGTGACGCCCGAGAACCCGGGCAGCTACGCAGGCAAGGACGTCGCCGGCCCGTTCACGGCCTATGCCCAGGCCGGCGCGATCCAGCACCACGCACTCGCAGGTGCCAACGACCGCACGTACGCTCAGCTGGGAGATGATATCAACGCACTCAAGGACAAGCTCACGGCTGCCGGTGCGAGCAAAGCGGACATCGCTGCTGACAAGGACGTCGCGGCCCTGAACGCCTCGCGCGACACCGCCGTGAAGGCCTCCTTCCTGCGGACCTCGCTCTTCGCCTCCGTGATCTCCTACGGTGTCGCCGCTCTGGTTATTGGTCTGGGCGTCATCTTCATCCTGCTCGGCTACGCCCTGATGAAGTTCTCGAACAGCATGGTGACAGCTCCAGCCTCGGTTCCCCAGAAGGCATAGGCGGACAACCCGCTCGGGTGACCGCTTCACCTTGAGTCCTGAGGCACGACCGGCATACCGTCGGGGCGACAGAAACCACCGCACCATCTGGCTATCGGCCGGGTGGTGCGGTGGTTTCTTGTCAGCCAGGACGGTGGCAGGCTCGACGGCATGTGCCGCAATATCAGAACCCTGCATAACTTCTTGCCGCCCGCGACCCCCGACGAGGTGCATGCTGCTGCCCTCCAGTACGTCCGCAAGGTCAGCGGGACCGCCAAGCCGTCGACGGTCAATCAGCCGGCGTTTGACGAGGCGGTCGCCGCGGTTGCGCATGCGACTCAGCACCTGCTCGAACTCATGGTGACCACTGCGCCGCCGAAGGACCGCGAGGTCGAGGCTGCGAAGGCGAGGGAGCGCAACGCGATCCGGTATGGCACCGGCGCCCCGGTCTGACGGTGTCCGCTGACAATAGGGCCATGTGGGTCAAACGAGCCCGGACCTGTTCAGCCGACAGCGATCGGATTATTCGGGTCGGTGATCCAGTCGCTCCATGAGCCGATGTAGACGTCGGCCTCGTCGGTGATACCGGCGGCGCTCAGAGCCAGGGCCAGGTGGGTGGCCTGCACACCTGAACCGCAATAGGTGCCAACTCGTCTCGCCCGCACTATGCCATCTGCACCAGACGCGACCGCCCCCCGTGATGCGTCAGCTGCCTCCACGATCCCGAGCTCTCGCAAGCTATCTGCCAGCTGGTCGGCCGTCAGGAACCGCCCATCCGGGGCGACGTTGTCGAGTGCAGGTGCGTTGATGGCTCCGGGGATGTGTCCGGCGACTGCGTCGATGCTCTCGTTCTCCCCGCGAAAACGGTCTGCGGACCGGGCATCGATCAGGAGACCCTGTTCGGCATACGACGTGGCGGCTGTGGCGTCCAGGACGCGACCGAGGCCCGGACCCGACGGCAGGAAGTCGCCGACCACAGGGGTGTGTGGGCCGGATTCGGTGGCGAGGCCGGCCACGGTCCAGGCGCCCATCCCACCATCCAGCACCCGGATGTCGAGGAAGCCGAGGTGCCGCAACATCCACCAGACCCGACTGGCGGGCAGCGAGACCCAGTCGTCATACGCCACAACCTGGCGCGACATGGTGACGCCCGCGGATCTCATCGCGGCGGTGAAGGTCTGGACCGCGGGCATCGGATGGCGACCACCCACGCCGTCGGGGCGGATCGTCGCCAGCCCGGCGTCCATGTCGACGTACGAAGCACCCGGGATGTGGGCACGCTCGTACTCCTGGCGCCCGGTGGACTTGCCCAGCCGGAAGCGAACGTCCAGGACTACCGGCCGATCCGTGACGGGGCCGGCCAGGAGTCTCTTGAGCTCGTCGACCTGGATCAGAGGCGGGGCGCTCATCGAAGCCTCAGCTGAACGTGCTGCGGCGTGGCGACTTCGTCATGGCCGGATCGCGTTGGATGACCGGTGCCAGGACGTCGTCAATGGCGGTAAGCAGCCCGGCATCGAGCTTGACCCCCGCGGCGTTGGCGTTCTCGATGACCTGTTCGGGTCGTGAGGCACCGATGATCGCGGCGGACACGTTGGGGTTCTGGAGCACCCAGGCGACTGCCAGCTGGGCCATCGTGAGCCCGGCTTGCTGCGCTAGCGGGGCCAGCTGCTGGACGGCGACGAGCACCGGGTCCTTCAGCCACCCGTCGATCATGTCGGCGCCACCCTGCTGGTCGGTGGCACGGGATCCGGACGGCGGAGCCTGTCCCGGTAGGTACTTCCCGGTCAGTACCCCCTGTGCGATGGGGGACCACACGATCTGGCCGATTCCGAGCTCCTCACAGGTCGGGACCACATCGCCCTCGATGACCCGCCAGAGCATGTTGTACTGAGGTTGGTTGGATACAAAGGGGATCCGCAGCTCTCGGGCCAGACGGTGGCCCTCGCGCAGCTGAGCAGCAGTCCACTCCGAGACGCCGATGTAGAGCGCCTTACCCTGCCGAACGACGTCGGCAAACGCCTCCATCGTCTCCTCCAGCGGCGTCTCGTCGTCGAAGCGATGCGCCTGGTAAAGGTCCACATAGTCCGTGCCAAGTCGGCGCAGCGAGCCGTTGATCGACTCGTGGATGTGCTTGCGTGACAAACCGTGGTCGTTCTGACCGGGTTGCCCCATGGGGAAATAGACCTTGGTGAAGATCTCGAGGCCTTCGCGCCGCTCGGCCTTCAACGCCTCACCCAGGACTGACTCGGCCTTGGTGCCGGCGTAGGTGTCGGCCGTGTCGAACGTGGTGATTCCGACATCCAGCGCCTGTCGTACACAGGCGAGCGCCTGATCCTGTTCGACCTGTGACCCGTGGGTCAGCCAGTTGCCGTAGGCGATCTCTGAGATCCGCAGTCCGCTGTTGCCAAGGTTCCTGAATTCCATGCGACGAGCCTAGGCATCGGGGCGAGGCCGAGCCGAACCGCCCTCTAAACGCGAAGAACGGGGAAAGGGAAACCGGTTGGGGGAGGGGTACTTCTCGTGCGCGATGGCTCTCGCACGCGATGACCGGAATACAGTGCCTCCTTGTGAGCACGTATGCCGTGGCCGACCGCGAGCGCTGGGTCCGTGAGGATCCCGCGCACAAGCAGGCGGACCGCGATGACTTCGCCAGAGACCGCGCCCGGGTGCTGCACTCGGCATCGCTTCGCCGCCTTTCGGCCAAGACGCAGGTGGTGCAGCCGGACAGCGATGACTTCGTGCGCAACCGTCTGACGCACTCGCTGGAGGTTGCCCAGATCGGTCGTGAGTTTGGTGCCGCGCTCGGGTGTGACGCCGACGTCGTGGACACCGCGTGCCTGGCGCATGACCTGGGGCATCCGCCGTTCGGTCACAACGGCGAGACGGCGTTGAATGACATCGCCGCCGGCATCGGCGGCTTTGAAGGCAACGCGCAGACACTACGGCTGCTCACCCGTCTCGAGGCAAAACGGGTGCATGCCGATGGCCGATCCGCGGGACTCAACCTGACCCGGGCCAGCTTGGACGCGGTCACGAAATATCCATGGGGCAAGGACGAGAACCGTTGGGGTACCGGCAAGTTCGGCGTCTATGCCGATGACCTCGATGTCTTCCGCTGGTATCGCGGGTCCGTGCCGGACGGTCGTCGCTGTCTCGAGGCCCAGACGATGGACTGGTCCGACGACGTGGCCTACTCAGTGCATGACGTCGAGGACGCGGTGGCGTCGGGACGGGTTGACCTGAGCGCGTTGCGCTCGAAGTCGGAGATGGCGGCGGTCATCGCGGTGACCAAAGAGCTGTATGCCAGCGACCTGGATGAGACGGAGCTGAGCGAGGCGTTGGCTCGTCTGCTCGGTACTGGCTGGATCCCGCAGTCACACAATGGTTCTCGCACCGATCTGGCGGCCTTGAAGGACATGACGAGCCTGCTCATCGGGAGGTTCGTCCAGTCGGTCGGAGTGGCCACCCGGGCAAAATACGGTGATGCTCCGCTGACCCGGTACGCCGCCGACCTGGTCATCCCTGACGGCGTCCGCGCTGAGTGCGCCGTCCTCAAGGGGACGGCTGCCCACTTCGTGATGTTTACCGATGAGCGTAAGTCCGTCCTGGGCGATCAGCGTGAACAGGTCCACGAGCTCGTAGCCGCCTACCGCGACCAGCCCGAGGCGCGGCTGGATCCGTTGCACCGTGTGGACTTCCTGGCCGCGGCCGACGAGGGGGCAGCGCTGCGCGCGATCATCGACCAGGTGGCCTCGCTGTCGGATCCCCGGGCCAGGGCGTTACACCAGACCTGGTGCTGAGCGACGTCTTCGTCAGGCGAGTACGGGCGTTCGGGGTTCGGCGAAGGTCACCCAGCGCAGGCTGAGGGTCTCGCCGCTGGGCCCGCGATAAGGAGTTGCCGGCGGTGAACCCGGTGGTGCTTGGGGCGCCCAGGGTGGTGCCGATGCCGATGCCGATGCCGATGTCGTTGCCTGGTGGCTGGGGGTGGTGAATGTGGGGCCGGACCGGATGGGGGACCCGCTCTTGGTGGTGAATGACAGGCCGTCGGGGTCGTCGGCGTTACCCGCGATGGTGAACTCCCTGTCGTGGTGGCCGTCGTGGTGGAACGGGCACAGGGAGCACAGGTTCGGCGTGTCGGTGGGTCCACCGTCGACCCAGTGGATCAGGTGGTGGCACTCGACGTAGGCGGTCGCCGCACATCCGGGGAAGCGACAGCCGCGGTCGCGGTCCTCGACCAGGCGCCGGGTGCGGGCCGGCACGATGCGTTGGGCGCGTCCGACGTTGACCGGGGCGCCTTGGGTGCGCCAGATCGGTTGCAGGATCCCGTCACAGGTCAGCTTCTTGGTGATGTGTTGGGGCAGGCGGGGTTTGCCGGTCAGCCAGCCACCCTCGGTGTCGAGGTGGACGTAGGTGCGGTAGGCGTCGCGGCGGTTGATCGAGGCGACCGCGCCCAGAGAACGCTGGGCTATCTCGATCATGGCATCGCCCATGCCCACCTGGGGGCGTCCGGCTTTGAACAGCGCATCTTTGGCTTCTCCGAGCGCGGCTTCGACCAGTGCACCCAGGTCCGCTGGTGCGCTGAACCGCAGGGTGAACCGGCCCCACTCGTCGTGGGACATCGACAGCTCAGCGGGTGCTGTCGCGCGATCCTCGACCAGGGCGTAGCCGTTCCACGTCGGAGGGACGTCAGCCGTGTTGTCGGCTGCTGTGGTGTGACCAGACCCGTTGGGTTCCGCGTGACCGGGTTGTGCGGGCGGGTCGAAGCTGTACCTGGACAGCGCCCGGCGTAGCTGTGGGACCGAGGCATGCACCGCGAGCTCAGCCGCCGACGCCTCGACATGGGTGGGCGCATAGCGGGTCACCACCATCACCTGGTCCAACGACAGCTGACCGTCGGCGAACTCTTCCA
Source organism: Actinomycetota bacterium (assembly GCA_039934065.1). Classification (GTDB taxonomy): domain Bacteria; phylum Actinomycetota; class Actinomycetes; order Actinomycetales; family Dermatophilaceae; genus UBA4719. The sequence goes on from JBDTMW010000002.1 coordinate 26,525, forward strand.
TCACCGTGGGCAGCTCACCGAATCGCCGGGCCACCGCGACCACCTGGCGAGCCCGAAACGGTGACAGCCCGGCGCGCATCGTCAACCAGTGCTCCGGGGAGCGGACTCCCGCGATCGCCCACGACTCATCCTCGAGGGCGTCGGCCACGATCGCGACCAACCGCGCATACGACGCGTTGAGCACCCCACACAGCGACGCCAGCTCCTGCTCGGCGTCGACCCCCACGGCTGTGATCATCGGTCAACAGTAGCACAGAATAGAACACGTGTACTGGGTATCCGCTTAAGTAAAGTAGCATGGTGGCATGAGTGAAAAGGTGC
>JBDTMW010000003.1:0-25260 GCA_039934065.1 Actinomycetota bacterium
AAACCGATCACCCCCATGGGGTGGCACACGTCGCACTGTTCACTTGTCAACACCGCCACGCGGCGCCACCGGCCTCGCGCAACTGACTCGCTGCCGGTACCCACCAGTCTATCCGGCCGATCCGACAGAGCACCACGACATATCTGGAATGCGCTCGGTTACCTGACTGGCATGTCCGATTTAGACTGTGCCACGCCCCGATCACGAAGGAAGCCCTGATGACCACCAGCCGCGAATGGCACCTCACCCGTCGACCTCACGGAGTGCCCGTCAATGAGGACTTTGCCCTCGTAGATGTCGAGCTCCCCGCCCCCGATGACGGCGAGATCCTGGTCCGCAACAGCTTCCTGTCGGTCGACCCCTACATGCGAGGCCGGATGAACGACGCAAAGTCGTATGTCCCGCCGTTCCAGCTCGGCCTGCCGATGGATGGCGAAGCCGTGGGCGTCGTCGAGCAGGTGGCAGAGGGCGCCGTAGACAGCAACGGCTCCGCCATCGCCGTTGGCGACACTGTGATCCATCCGCTGGGGTGGCGAACGGTGTCCCTGCTCCACGGTAAGCAGGCTCGTGTCCTCAACACCAGCCTCGCGCCCGCTCAGGCCTACCTCGGCGTTCTCGGTATGCCGGGTCTGACCGCCTATGCAGGCCTGCTGCGCATCGCCGAGCTCGCCGAGGGTGACCGCGTGTTCGTCTCGGCCGCGGCCGGGGCAGTGGGGTCGCTGGCCGGGCAGATCGCCCGGCTCAAGGGTGCGTCATTCGTCGTCGGCAGTGCCGGCGGCCCAGACAAGACCGCCTGGCTGCTGGATGAGGCTGGTTTCAACGCTGCCATCGACTACAAGGCGACGCCGATCCGCAAGGGTCTGGCCGAGGCTGCGCCCGAGGGCATCGACGTCTACTTCGACAACGTCGGCGGAGATCATCTCGAGGCCGCTGTTTCGGCGCTTCGCCTACGAGGCAGGGTCGCCCTCTGCGGGGCGATCTCGGTCTACAACGCCACCGAGCCGGCACCCGGGCCGCGCAATCTGCCGATGATCGTCGGCAAACGTCTCAACCTGCGCGGCTTCATCGTCTTCGACCACGCAGATCTCCGTCCGCAGTTCGAGACCGAGATGGGTCAGTGGCTGGCCGAGGGCAAGATCGTCTGGCGCGAGACCGTTGTCGAGGGAATCGACAATGCTGTCAACGGTTTTCGCGATCTCTTAGCGGGCGCCAACACCGGCAAGATGCTCATCCGCCTCTGACGAGGTTCAAACAGACGAGGAGGGTCGAGGGGTGGCTCGCAGCCCCGCAAAGAAAGCCCTCGAGCAGGGGCAAGAGCCACCCCAGCCCGGCGGCCTATCGCTACCAGGAGCCGCCACCGCCGCCACCGCCACCGCCGCCCGAGAACCCACCGCCGCCGAACCCGCTGCCACCGGATGAGCCAGGCGTGCTGGTGAACGTGCCGGCGGCCATCGTGGAGAACGAGTCCATTCCTGAGGCGATCCCCGAGAAGTCACCGAAGCCCCCGCCGCCCGAGAAGATGTACCAGCCCGGCATACCGATGGACTGACCCGCCGCCGTGGCCGCCTCGGCGACCTCGGCGAACGTGCCCGCCCAGCGATCGGCGACCCCGAACACGATTGCGTAGGGCAGGTAGCGGCTGAAGATGTCCTGAGCCTCCTCGAACCGGATCTGACGTGCCTCCGCGGTCACGAGATACTGCTTGAACCCCAGCGACTGGGCCAGGACCGCACTGCCTTCTGCGGTCTTGGCCGCCATCCGCTTGCCGAGCAGCCAGATGATGCCTCCGGCAACCAGCAGCCCCCCGGCCAGCACGATGCCTGACGGAATCACGAAGCTGACTCCGCCGATCTGGTCGGTTTCAGCGCTCTGGAAGCCCAGGAACCAGCCCGAGGCAAGCCCTGCGCCCATCACGACCAGACCCAGCGTGGTCCAACCCTGCCGGGCCTGGTCCGGGGACTTGCGGAACCAGCCGCGCGACGTGACCTCGGAGTACATCTGCGACTGGACCGACGTCAGCGTGCTGCGGAACTTGTTCTTCAGGTCCGAGAGAGTCACGGGGTTGGAGTCGGCGAAGATCCCGTCAACGAGGGTCTGCTCGAATGGCAACAGCGCCTCGGCCCGCTCAGGCGGAGTCAGCCTGGTGAGCTGCCAGTCCGTGCGCTTGAAGATGCTGCCGGACTCGACCTCCTTGATGGTGAGATAGCCGCGGACGGCCAGGTCGATCACCGTCGCGGAGACGTCGATGGTGTTGGCCTCTTCGTCGATGATGGTGCCGACCAGCCCTGGGCGAACGTCCTTGGGCGGACTGAACTGCACCGCAACGGGGCCTTCTTGGCCATGAGTGACCGGCGCCGGCGCACCCTCGACGGGGCTGAGTCCCGGAGTCAGACCGGCATACTGCTCATCGCGTCCGCGCTTCCAGAACAACCTCCCCATCAGGACGGCCGCCAGAGCGGGGATCACGAGGCCGCCGCCGTAGCCAAGCAGGCTCAGCGCCTTCGCTGTCGACGGTGGTATCTGCGAGCCGGCGCCGCCGCTGAAACCGGTGTCGCCGTCCCGCAGATCAGGGGTCGTGTCGGTGATCGCTCCCGCCGGGAACGACGCGACGATGGTCATCTGCTGGTTCGGTCCGAGACCGGTCGCCGAGAACGTCGCGACCTGCCCGCCGCTGGCCTGACAGGGGTCAGCTGAACGGTCGGCACCCTGGAAACAAAGGGCATCGGTCACCGCGGCAGGCCCGTGCACGGTCGCCTTGACCGAGTCCAGGGGTATGTCGAAACCTCCGCCGGTCACGTTCCAGTAGAGCTCCTCGTGGTCGGGGAAGCCGTTGGCAACGTGCGCCAGGCGGTACTTGATCACGTAGGTCTGCTGCACGGCGCCCTCAAACGGCTGGGTCGGGCTGCCGATCCGGATGACGTCGTCGGCGCCGAGATCGGAGACGTAGACATCCGTCGTTGCCCCGGTCGGGCTGCTCGCCGACACGTCGCTCATCTCATAGACGCGGTACTTGTTGGGCGGGTCCGAGACGCCTTGTCGCACGGTGATGTTGCGCTTGATGCCGTGATGCTCACCCGGCCCGAACTGCCATACCAGGGTCTCGGTGACCCTCACAGAACCATCGCTGGCCAGGTTGTAGTCCGCTGTGAACGACAGGATTCGCTCGTCCTGGGCCGCCTGGGCGAGTGAGCCTGCCGAAGCAACCGACTGATGGTTCGCGGCGGAAGACGCACCGGTGGCCGCCAGCGCAGCCGATGGAAACAGCACCGCAAGGCCCAACGTCGCCAAGATCGCAAACAGCACCTGAACCCGCGGCCGCAGCCGCCCCCATCGCTGCAACTGAGTCACCTCTCCCGACGTGTCGAGATCGCCCGTTGCGACTCGCGCTCATCCTGTTTCGCCCGCAACGTCTGCCGTTTGTCGTACTCTCGCTTGCCCTTGGCCAGCGCGATCTCAACCTTGGCGTAGCTGTCCTTGAAGTAGATGGACAGCGGAACGATGGTCTGCCCGCCCTCCTTGGTCTTCTGGGTGAGCTTGGCGATCTCCTGCTTGTTCAGGAGCAGCTTGCGCCGGCGACGAGGTGCATGGTTGTTCCAGGTCCCCTCGGTGTACTCGGGGATGTGCACGCCCTCGAGCCAGACTTCCCCGTCCTGCACCGTCGCGTAGCCGTCCAGTAGCGACGCCCGTCCGGCACGCAGCGACTTGACCTCGGTCCCGCTCAGGACCATGCCCGCCTCGAAGGTGTCCTCGATCAGATAGTCGTGGTAGGCCCTGCGGTTTCGTGCCACGACCTTCTGGCCCTTGTCCTTGGCCACCGTCGCCACCCCTCATCAGGTCACATCTACGTCGCGTGAAATCAGCGCTGTCGCCGGTGGGGCGATGGTCAGGCGAAGGTGCGACTCTGACCCCCTACGCTACCGGTCAGGAGTCGCCCCTGCGCACCGCATTTACCGAGCTGAGACCACCCCCGAGGCCGATCCTGACGCGATCCTGATGCCTCGTACCGGCCTGGGCCGAGTGAACGACCTGAAGACAGCGAAGGCTAGAGCCACACGCGAGGGTTGACCGGTACGCCGTCCTGGCGGGTCTCGAAGTGCAGGTGGCAGCCGGTAGAGGTCCCCGTCGTGCCTGAGTAGGCGACGAGCTGTCCCCGGGAAACGTGGCCCGAGGCGACCACGAAACTGGTCAGGTGGTTGTAGGTCGTCGTGAGGTCGACACCGCCTCCCTGGAGGCCGTGGTCGATGACCAACCGGTTGCCATAGCCGCCAGATGCATACTCCGGCGTTGCCATGATGACGTCCCCGCCGGCCGCTGCGTAGACCGGCGAGCCGCAGTTGGCAGCGAAGTCGATGCCAGCGTGCAGAATCCACTGCTGCCAGATGGGGTGGAAGCGCATGCCGAACTCGGAGGACACCGGGGCGTTGACCGGGACGCTCAAGAACCCGTTGATGCTTCCTGCCGGTGCGTTCTGGGGCACCGGTCGGTTCGCTGCCCGAGCGGCGGCCGCGCGGGCCGCCCTCTCTCGGGCAGCCTTCTCACGCGCAGCCTTTGCTCTGGCCGCGAGCAGTCGCGCCAAAGCATTTGACTGTGCCTGCATTGCCTTGATGTTGGTAATCTCGGTGGCCTTCTTGGCGGCCACCGTTGCGGCGTAACGTTTCTGGACGGCATACAGCAGGTCGAGCTTGGTCTTGGCGGCCGCTGCGACGTCACGGGCTGCCGTGGCCTGGGCCAAGGCAGCCGCAGCCTCGACCTTCAGCGCTGCGACCTGTTGGCGCACGGCGACCAGGTGAGACTGGACCGCTTTGCCCTCTGCCTGCATCGTGCCAAGGCCACGCAGCGTCGCCCCGCGGACTCGCATGACGGTGTCCAGCATGACCATGCGGTTGGTGAAGTCCTCGGGGCTGGTCGCCTCCAGCGCGATCGCGAGGCCGGAGTCACCACCCTGCTGGTAGGCGTCACGGGCCATATTGCCGAGCTGGTCCTGTGCTGCCTGGGTGGCGCGAGCGTTCTGGGCGAGCTGGTCGGCGGCCTTGGCCTCGTTGGCCTGAGCGACGGCAAGCGCTGTGGCCACTTCTTCGTTGTGCCTGTCCGCAATCACTCGCGCGGCGTCGGCGGCGGTTAACGCCTGCTCCGCGCCGGGCAGCGCCGCCTTGGTGAGTTTCAGCTCGATGAAAGCGTTGGCGAGGACCTTGGAGGTGTCCTCGAGCTGGATGCGCAGCAGGGCAATGTCGGCATCGAGCTTCTTCTTGTCGCCGCGTGTGTCGGCCGTGCTGGCAGGTGCGAGTCCCAGCGTGCACGCGACGGCGATGCCGACAGCCATGCTCACCAGCCGGACGGCGGTGGAGCGGCGGGTGGAGCGGCGCTCGGGCAGGGACGGACTCATTGTCCACATTCGTACCACAGGCCCCTTGTGCAACACCGGAACCCGGTCCTGCGCTGGTCGGCGTGTCTTGACCGGGTGTGTTGACCGCGTGTCTTGACCGCGCCTTGACCGGGTGTCTTGACCCGCATCTAGACCCGCAGGTAGCGGCGCAACGTGAACCAGGCGGTCAGGATCGCCAGCGTGGCAGCGGTCAGCACAAGCCACGGCGTGACGTCGAAGACGGCCGATGTCGTGATGAAGTTGATCGGCAGCTTGTCGGCCAGGTAGCCGACGCCGTAGTTCACCATGCCCCACAGCAGACCGACTGCCAGAGCCGTGCCGACCATCGTCGCCACCAGGGTCTCAAGGATGAACGGCAGCTGGATGATGAACGCAGAGGCTCCGACCAGCCGCATGATGCCTGTCTCACGGCGTCGGCTGAACGCGGTTTGTCGGATGGTGGTGGCGACCAGCAACACCGAGCACAACACCATCAGGCCGGCGAGGCCCAGCGCTCCATAAGAAAGCCCGCGCAGCACGTTGAACAACGGGTCGAGGATTCGCCGCTGGTCCTGGACGTCACCCACCCCTGGCGCACCGATGAACGAGCTGGTGATCACGTCGTACTTGGTCGGGTCCGACAGCTGCACCCGGAAGCTCTCGGGCATCTGCTCAGGCTTGATGTCGCGGTAGCTGGGGCTGTCCTTGTACTGCTCCTTCAAGCGGTTGTACGCCTCGAGCTGCGACTCGGGGAAGACATCCTTGACCAGCGGCTTCATCGCGTCGAGCTGAGCGCGGATCGCCTTGCGCTGAGCGTCGGTGACAGCCCCCGCCGAACAGTTGGGCAGGTCGGACTTGGCGGTACACAAGAAGATCGAGACCTGGACCCTGTCGTACCAGTAGTCCTTCATGGTGTCGACCTGCCGCTGGGAAAGGACACCGAGCCCGAGGAAGAGCACAGACACCATCGTCACCAGCGCGACCGAGATCGCCATCGACAGGTTTCGGCGCAAGCCGATCCAGATCTCGCTGAGGATGAACTGCAGTCGCATGGCTCTCTTTCGGTCGCTTCGTTCGGATGCCGTATGTCGCGCTGCCTTCAGCGGCAGTCGGTTTCAGAAGGCCCTCGACTGGCAGTGTCCCCCATGCCGCTAGCGCCGCGCCCCATAGACACCGCGAGTCTGGTCACGAACGAGCTGGCCGTTGTTGAGCTCGACGACTCGTTTGCGAAGCTGGTCGACGATCTCGTCGTCGTGGGTCGCCATGACGATGGTCGTGCCGGTTCGGTGGATCCGGTCGAGCAGACGCACGATGTCCAGGCTGGTCGTCGGGTCGAGGTTGCCGGTGGGCTCGTCAGCCAGCAGGATCGCCGGCTTGTTGACGAAGGCCCGGGCAATGGCCACTCGTTGCTGCTCACCACCGGACAGCTCATGGGGCAGGCGTTTCTCCTTCCCGTCGAGGCCGACCATCTCAAGGGTCTCGGGCACCACCGCCTTGACGGCATGACGAGACTTGCCCAGCACCTGCAAGGCGAAGGCGACATTCTGGTAGACGTTCTTGTTGGGCAGCAGCCGGAAGTCCTGGAAGACCGTCCCGATCTCGCGCCGCAGCTCTGGAACCTTGCGGCTGGGCATGGTGGACAGCTCGCGTCCGGCCACCAGCACGTTGCCGGAGGTGGCTTTCTCTTCACGCAGGATCAGGCGCAGCAGCGTGGACTTGCCCGAACCGGACTGACCCACCAAGAACACGAACTCGCCGCGTTCGATGTCCAGGGAGACACCACTCAACGCTGGCTGGCTGGAGCGTGGATAGGTCTTGCTGACGTTCTCGAAGCGAATCACCTCAGGCCTCGTCCCGCTCGGCACTGCGCTTCCAGCGGATGCCGGCCTCGATGAAACCATCGATGTCACCGTCGAAGACCGCACTGGGGTTGTTCACTTCGTACTCGGTGCGCAGGTCCTTGACCATCTGGTAGGGGTGCAGGACGTAGGACCGCATCTGGTCCCCCCAGCTCGCCTTGACGTCACCGGCCATAGCCTGCTTCACCGCATGCTCCTCGGCCTGACGTTGTAAGAGCAACCGGGACTGCAGTACCCGCAGGGCTGCGGCACGGTTCTGGATCTGGGACTTCTCATTCTGCATCGCGACCACGATGCCCGTGGGGATGTGCGTCATCCGGACTGCCGAGTCGGTGGTGTTGACCGACTGCCCACCTGGCCCGCTGGAGCGAAATACATCCACCTTGATCTCGTTGTCCGGTATCTCGACGCTGTCCGTCGCCGCGATCAGCGGGATGACCTCGACGGCGGCGAACGAGGTCTGGCGCCTCCCCTGGTTGTCGAACGGCGAGATGCGCACGAGGCGGTGGGTGCCGGCCTCGACGGCGAGATTGCCGTAGGCGTAGGGGACCTTGACCTCGAAGGTGGCCGACTTCAACCCGGCCTCTTCGGCGTAGGACGTGTCCAGGATCTCGGTCGGGTAGCCGTGCCGGTCCGCCCACCGCAGGTACATGCGCATGAGCATCTCGGCGAAGTCGGCTGCGTCGACGCCGCCGGCGCCGGAGCGAATGCTGATGACGGCCTCGCGCTCGTCGTACTCGCCGTTGAGCAGGGTGCGGACCTCGAGCTCGCCGACGGCCTTCTTCAGGCTGGCCAGCTCGATCTCGGCCTCCACCATGGTGGCGGCGTCGTCCTCCTCGGTGCCGAGCTGGACCATGAGCTCGAGGTCGTCGATGCGGCCGTCCATCCCGGTGACCCGCTCGAGCTCGGAGTTGGCGCGTGACAGCCGGCTGGTGACGTCCTGGGCTTTGGCCGGGTTGTCCCACAGATCGGGAGCGCCGGACTGCTCCTCGAGCTCACTGATCTGTATGCGAAGGGAGTCAAGATCGGTGACCTGCCGCACCGACTCCATGGTCGCGCGAAGGTCCTTGAGCTCTAATCCAAAGTCAACAGCCACAACACGTCAGCCTACGCGACCGTCATCGAAGCGCAGACCTGGCCCGCGACTCGACGGTGATGTTCACTGAGCCGCCGAAGGCCGAGAGAACAGACGCCGCGATCGGGATAGCGACGGTGCCTCGCAACCGGATGACGGCGGTCTGTCCGTCCGGGCTGCCCGTGCCATCGGTCAGAACCCAGGATGAGACACCGTGGGGTCGGGGCTGAACAGCCAGATACTGCGACGCGGCCAGGCGAACCGAGGTGTCGCTGATCTCGACCGCAGACCTCAACCCACGGCTGTATGCCGACCCCCCGTCCAGCGCGTCGGAGGCGTCAAGAGCCGCTCCGTCGGCGGCATCGAGCAAACGGGTACGGGCCAGCTGGACCGCGGTCACGTCGACGCCACCGACGATGAGCATGAGCGCGATGACCGTGAACCCGAGGATGAGCAGGCTGATCTGGCCCCCCTCACGTTGAGGTGCCGATGCTGTGCCGCCAGCAGCCAGTAGCCGTCGCCTGACCACGCGCCGCAGGCGGCATTCGCAGCTCACCGCGCGTAACCACAGCGTCATCGCGGCCCTCCGAACCGGTCAACGGTGGCGATGTGGGTGGCAGATATCGGTATCTGCAGGGGCACGATGTCGGCAAAGAACGCGGGGACCAGCGGCAGCGGCACCCAGAGTGTCGCCGTGGTCTGGACGCGACCCTCCGGACGGAGGCAGGGCGTGCCGTCGCACCCGATCTCAATGCTGCCCTCGGACTCGAATCCCTGGTCGGCAAAGGCCAGCCCCGCAGCCGAGTTCGCCCTCGCGGTCGCCTGTTCTGAGACCTGGGCAGTCACGTAGGCACGGCCGGCCTCGCGAGAGGCTGCGCTCACGGCATACGCTCCGGCCTGCAGACGGGCGAGGACCATGACGAGATAGAACATCGGGACCAGCATCAGCACAGCCAGGAAGACGAACTCGACGACGGCGCTGCCCGACTGCGAACCGGGGTCTGAGCCGGAGCCGTCGAGCTGATGCAGACGCCACTGCAGACGGGCTGTCAGCCGACGCACCGCGGACCCCAGGGACCCAACGCTGATCATTGTCTCTCCGAGAAGGCCCGGGCCTGCACGGTGAGGACGCGATCCGGCCCGAGGGCGCCGAGGACCGGCAGCGGCGCCTGGACGCGAATCTGCACCACCTCGATGCCATCGACCGTGGTCGTCATCGCGGTGATGTGGTCGGCATAGCGATCGGCCAGGCTCGCCTTGATCATCTGGCCGGCCCTGGCCACTCCGTCCTGCGGCGAGGCGTCGGCACGGGCTGCATAACGCGCACCTTCGGACGCGCAGGAGATCAACGTGTTGCGGATGTGCAGCGCCAGACCCAGCTGGAAGACGGCCAGGAAGAGCAGGCTCAGCAGTCCGGCAACCATGGCGAAATCGGCCACGGCTGAACCGGATTCGCGATCACCGATCACGGCTGTTGAGACCCTGAACCGGTAGCCGGACCGTGTGGCCTGACGTGTCATGGAGACGGAGATGTCACGGAGACGGACAGCCGGCTGCTACGGCCCGGTGACGCTGTTCATTGCTTGGGTGAACAAGGTGGCCAGCTGGTCGCCGGCGAGCTTCCACAAGATCGTGACCAGGCCGGCCGTCATCAGCGTGATCAGCACCCAGCCAGGCACATCGCCGCGTTCCCCACCGGTTTCGCGTCGCCGAAGTCCGTCGAAGGCGACCTGCGCGACGACCGCGACGGTGGCTGTGAAACTGGCAGCAAGCGAGTTGATGAGATTCATGCGGGGTCCTTCTGGTGGTGGATAAGAGCAGCGAACAGTTGGCTTCAGATCGAGAGCTTCAGGAAGGCGACGCCGGGATAGATGGCGAACATCACGGTGACCGGCAATACCAGGAAGACCACCGGGACCATCATGGCGATCTCCCGCTTGCCGCCTGCTTCCATGACGGCGCGGCGGCCGGCCTCACGGACGTCCTGTGCCTGGGCGCGCAGAACGTCTGCCAGGGGCGTGCCGCGTTCGACTGCGATCACGATGCCGTCGACGAACCGAGCGAGGCTGGCCAGTCCGGTGCGATCGGCAAGCCCTTGCAGCGCAGCCGCGAGGTTGGCTCCGGCGCGGGCATCGGCGAGGCATTGGCGCAGCTCGGCTGCGAGGTGACCTTGGGACAGCCGGCATACCCGCTCAAGGGCCCCCGTGGCACCCTCGCCGGCGCCGACGGCAAGGGCCAACAGCTCGGCGACAGTCGGGAACTCAGCCAGCATCTGCTGCTCACGCTTGTTCGCCGACCTCGTCAGCATCTGGTCGCGAGCCACGATGCCGGTGCCGACCGCGATGAAGACGAACAACACCAGGGGGATGATCGAGCCGCCGTCCTTGATCCACATCAGCGTGGCTACGACGACTCCGCCCAGACCGCCAACGACGCCCCACACAACCTGCTCGGCGCGGAAGCTCTCGACATCGGGTCGAAGGCCTGCGCGTTGCATCCGCCGCCGGACCGAGGCCGCGCCGCCCAGCAACCGCTCAACGCCTCGGCCCAGGTCACGGAGCACGGGGCGCAGGATCTGCAACAGCCCCGGCAGGCTGTTGTCACTGCGAACCAGCAGGAGCCGCGACGGCCGGGCGGCGTCCCGAAGGTATGGCGCGAGACGGGATTCCAGCCCCGGGCGCCGGTTGACCGGGAGCCCGATGAAGACAAGGAGGCAGCCGACGGCCACCATCGCACCGAGCCCGGCGCCGAGCCATGACCAACCGGCAAGAATCGGAAGACCCCCGGCTGACAGGTCGCTCATCGCAGCACCCGCGCCTCTTCGGGCAGCCGGCCGATGCGAACCATCACCCGATAGGCGATGAGGGAGAGCGCTCCGCCGATGGCCAGAACCAGAACTCCGGTCGGGCGGCTGTATGCCTGAAGCGAGTCGGGGCGTGAGGACAACATGGCCAAGACGATCCACGGTGCGGCCACCGCCAGCCTCGCGGCGTTGACGGTCCAGCCCTGTCTGGTCTCGAGCTCGGCACGGGTGCGGGCGTCTTCGCGCAGGAAAGCCGAGAGGGTTCTCAACAACCTGCCGAGGTCACTCCCGCCCACCTCACGGGCTATCCGCAAGGACTCGATGAGTCGATCGGCGACCGGATCGCTGAGCCGTTCCTTGAGCCGGTCAAGGCATTCCTGGAACCGGCCCGTGGCCCGGTAGTCCTCTGCAAAGGAAGCGAATGCGGGTCGAAGCTCCTCAGGCCCGCGAATTCTCAGCTGGCTCAAGGCCTCAGGCAGGGCGAGACCGGCACGGACCGCAGAGCCGATGTTGTCGACGATGTCAGGCCACAGATCGCGCATGACCGACCGACGTTTGCGAGCACGCATACGCACCAACACGATGGGCGCGTAGCCGGCCATCAACGCAAAGCAAGCGGCAACCGGAATCACCTTCGTCGTGGCGGCGAAGACCAGGAAGGTCAGCACAAAAGCCATCAGGCAGGCCCCCAGCAGGGTGCGCCAAGTCATGCCATCGAACCCGGCCTGGGCCAGCTCGTCGGAAAGCCGAGCCAGCGGACCAGCCTTGCGAGGCGCGGTGGGCGGCAGCTGCCGGGGCCAGAAGGACCACCAGATGCAGAACACGCCGATGCCCAGGATCAGGCCAACGCCCACACCGATCACGGCTCAGTCCTCCTGGGCCAGAAGCGCTGCGATGTCATAGCCGGCGCGCTCGAAGCGGTCCACGTGAGGCGGGAAGCCATCAGCCCGCACGAGCCGTCCACCGCTAGAGGTGAAGATGTCGGCAACCTCGATGACGTCGCCCTCGACCCGCCCCGGCACCGCGACGATCTCGCGGACGCGACGCACGCCGTCGCGTTCAAGCGCAATGTGAATGACGATGTCGATGGACCCGGCCACTGTCGGCACCACGAACCGGCTGCCGACGTTCTCGCCGGCGAGCAGCGGCAGGGTGCACATCTTGGTGACCGCCTCCCGCGCGCTGTTGGCGTGCAGGGTGCACATCCCCGGTAGGCCGCTGTTGAGTGCGATCAGAAGGTCGAGGCTCTCCGCCTGTCGGACCTCGCCCACGATGATGCGGGAGGGACGCATACGCAGGGCTTCCTTGACCAGGCGACGCAACGGAACCTCACCGGTGCCCTCCAGGCTGGGCTGACGGCACTGCATCGAGGCCACGTCCCGCAAGGGGATCTTCAGCTCGAAGACCTCTTCGCACGTGACCACCCGTTCGCGCGGCGGGATAGCCGAGGAGAGGCAGTTCAGCATCGTGGTTTTGCCACTTTGCGTGCCGCCAGCGACCAGGATGTTCAGGCCGGCGACGACCGCGGCGTCAAGGAATCGCGCGGCGCCACGGGTGAGGGTCCCCAGCCGCACGAGGTCCTCGAGGTGGTCCGCCTTGACGACGAACTTTCGAATATTTACGTTCCAGTGATCTCGCGTGATGTCAGGTATCACGACGTGCAACCGCGAGCCGTCGGGCAACGTCGCGTCCACGAACGGCGAGGAGAGGTCGACCCTGCGACCCGACGATTTCAACATGCGTTCGACCAGGTCGCGCACCTCGTCAGCGGTCAGGATCGTGTTGGTCAGCTCGGCCAGACCACCCCGGGCCACGAAGACCTTGCTCGGCTCGTTGATCCAGATCTCCTCAATCGCTGGATCTTCGAGGTACTGCTGCAAGGGTCCGAAGCCGGCGACGGCATCGAGCACGCTCTTGGTCGCCTCGCCCAGGTCGGACAGCGTCGGCAGCCCCCCATGCAGCGAGCGCTCGTCGTAGTCGGCCACCGCGTCGTCAACAAGCTGACGCATCTCACGCAGGTCCCGGGTCGGATCCAGTCCGGATCGCCGGATCAGCTCGCGTACTTCACTCTCGACAGTGCGCACCGCCTCCACGGGCCCGCCCCTCCCCTGGTCATCCGCGACTGTGACAGCGCGGGCCAATGTGAATGAATCGTCCGAAATCGGACGATTCACCTCGAGAATAGACGCAATCTCCTTTTTTTGTGATATTTCACTGCCCGCCTGTGCATGATCCTGTGGACAACCGCCGTCACAACCGCCGTCACACCCCATCACAACCGCACAGACAACCCCACCGACAACCCCACGGACAACCCACCGACAACCTCGGACCCGCCAGCGGGTCCAGAGCGGGTTCCGCGCGTGGGCTGTACAGCCCACGGCGCGCCGCCTCCTTTGGATTGTCCGAAGAACGGTCGGTGACGGCAGTATGGGCGAATGACCCCGACCCCGACGACACCTGTCGCCGCGCACGACGTGGTCGTCGTCGAACCGGAGCCGAGCGGCAGGGTCCGGCGGCCCGAGGACAAGGTCGCCCTCCTGCTCGCCCTCGTGCTGTTGGCGGTCGCGGTCGGGCTCGGCACTGTGGCGGTGGGGACCGCCACAGGCCTCGAGCAGGATCTCGTCGGTGTCGGCGGCGCGGTGCCCCGGATTCTGCTGACGCTGATCGGCTGGGCAGGCGGCTTCGGGTTGCTCGTCCTGTTGATCGTCGATGGTGTCGGTCTCGTGGTGCGCTCGCGATCCTGGCAGCTCTTCGAGGCGGTCGCCGCGGCCGGCGCCGGAGCCCTGTTGTCGTTGCTGTTGCAGTTGCTTGTCCTCAACGGCCACCTCGGGGACGTGCTTGCCGCGCTGACCAAGGGCCTTCCCGGCGGAGGTCGCAGCACGCCTCTGGACGGGCTGCTGGTGGCCGGCGTCGCGTTCTTCACCGTGTCAGGGGTGGGCAAACGACCGCAGCTCCGGACTGCTGCCATTCTTGTCATCGGCTCCGCAATGGTGTCGGGATTCCTCTCCGGCGAGGTCACCGCGCTGGCACTGTTCGCGACCATGCTGATCGGGTGGGCGGTGGGCCTGGGGTCCCTGATCGCCATGGGCGCCCCCTCGACCCGCCCCCCGGGCACTGCCGTCGCCGCGGCCCTCACCGGATGTGGTCTGGACATCACCCGGCTGGAGCTGGTCAAGTCAGCTGGCAGCAGAGGACGCACGTATGCCGGGTCGGGACCCTCCGGATCGCTGGATGTTCGCGTCCTGGAACGGGATACCTTCGGCACCGAAGCGGTCCGGCGGGTGATGCGCCGTGTCCGGCTACGGGGTCCGTCTACGCGCGGTCCCTCTCTGTCGGTCCGCGGCGCTCTCGAACACCACGCCCTGATGGCACTGGCTGTGGCCAAGGCCGGGGTGAGAGCACCAGAGCTGCTCGCGACCGCCGACGTGGGGCCGTACGCCGCAGTCCTCGCCTTCCGCGCGCCGGCTGGCGCGGCCATCGACCCGGCAAGGGCCACGGCGCTGAGTGACCAAGACCTGGCCGCTCTCTGGCACCTGCTCGCGAAACTTCAACAGGCCAGGATCGCCCATCGCGGGCTGAGCCTCGACCACCTCCTGCTCGACGAGCAGGGCGGTGCCGGTCTGACCGAGGCGGGGACGGGCGACATCGCCGCGGTGGATCTCTCGTTGCGTCTCGACGTGGCGCAGCTTCTCACCACGTTGGCGCTGGCGGTTGGTCCCACGCGAGCCGTCGCCAGCGGCGTGTCAGCCCTCGGCAGCCAGGCGATCGTGAAGGCGCTCCCCCTTGTCCAGGCTGTCGCCATGGATACGCGGACCCGGTCCGCGCTGCGAATGCACAAGGGTCTGCTGCGCGAGGTACGGGAACAGCTGCTGGCACTGGCCCCCGAAGGGGAGCCGGTCGAGCAGGTCGAGCTGCGGCGGCTGACCCCCCGCACGCTGATCACGGTGCTGGGAGGCGGGATCGCCGGATACGTCCTGCTGACCCAGCTAGCCAGGGTGAACCTGGGGGAGGTCCTGAGCCGCGCCCAATGGGGCTGGGCCCTGGGGGTGCTCGGGTTTACCTTGCTGACGATCACCGGTGCCTCGCTGGTGATCACCGGCGCGGTCAACGCCCGGCTTAGCTTCGCGCGGACCTATCTGACCCAGCTCGCGGTCGCATTCAGTGGCCTGGTCGCGCCCTCGGCCATCGGGAACATCGCGCTCAATCTGCGTTATCTGCAGCGGGCGGGCGTCAACTCCGCCGTCGCGGGCGGCAGTGTCGGGCTGGCCCAGCTGGCCCAGTTCTCGAGCTACTTCGTCCTGCTCCTGGTCTCGAGCGTCCTGGCAGGCACTGGTCAGCGGGTGTCGTTCACCCCGCCGTTGCCCGCGGTCATCGGCTTGATAGTCGTCGTAGCCCTGTTGCTCGCCGCGTTGGCCGTGCCCGCAGGGCGCAGGCTGGTCATGGTGCGATTCCTGCCGGTGGTGCGGCGCGTCGTCCCACGCGTGGTCGCGATCTTCCAGGATCCGCGCAAGATGGTGACTCTGTTCTCCGGGGCGCTGTTGCTGGACCTGTCGTTCGTGGCCGCCTTGACGTGCGCCACGCGTGCCTTCGGCGCCACGCCCGCCATTGCCGCCGTCGCCGTCGTCTACTTCGCAGGGGCGATCATCGGCTCGGCGGTGCCGACCCCCGGGGGGCTTGGCGGGGTGGAGGCCGCACTTTCGGCCGGACTTGTCGCCATGGGCGTGGACATCAGCGTGGCTGTCTCGTCCGTCCTCCTGTTCCGGCTGTGCACGTACTGGCTGCCGATCCCCTTCGGCTGGGCTTCGCTGAACTACCTCCAGCGCGTGGGCGCCATCTGACCCGTGCGCCAGCAGCGGCTATCCGCCCGGATCGCTCGCGAGTCGCACTCGGGATCACGTCATGCGGGCCATCGTGTGACAGACTTCTCAAGGTCCGAGCCAGAAAGACGGCGTAACCACTTGTCCGAACAAGGTCATATCTGTGACGCTTGGAACAACGACGCCACCAGCAGCGTTGGGTAGTGGTGCGCGCCTTGTCCCATATGTGTTCTTTGTTGGGCGCTGACGGCGGCTTGTGAACAGTTTTGCGAACTGCTGGCGCACTCGGACACCAGGTTCTATCTCAGATTGACCGACGGCCGTTGACAACGACCGACAGCCGCCTGAACCGGTTCACGCGAACCGGTCGAAGGCCACGATTCAAGGAGCAGGCCGATGAGTTGGCGCAACCGCGCTGCCTGTCTGGATGAAGACCCGGAGCTGTTCTTCCCGATTGGGAACACCGGCCCGGCACTTCTCCAGATCGAGGAGGCGAAGGCCGTATGCCGTCGCTGTGAGGTCATTGAGACCTGCCTGAAATGGGCCATCGAGTCCGGTCAGGATGCCGGCGTGTGGGGCGGTCTCTCCGAGGATGAACGACGCGCCCTCAAACGACGCAACGCCCGCGCCCGACGTGCCGGCTGAGCTGAACCCAGACCGAAACAACAGCTCCCTGCTGAGCAACACCCCCGTCCGAGTCATACCCGCTTCGTCATACCCGCTTCGTCATACCCGCTTCGTCATACCCGCTTCGTCATACCCCCTCTGCGCTGTCCTTGGTGTCTTTGGTCGGTCGAAGTCGCGCGACGAACCGCGCCATGGTTCCGTGCGGCTCGACGTTCTCCCAGGTAATCCGTCCGCGCAGGTCCTGAACCAGCGATGTCACGATCTGGGTCCCGAGACCTGAGTTGGCCGGGTCGAACCCCTCCGGCAGGCCGGTCCCGTCATCGGTGACCGTCACCGTCAACAGCTCGTCGTCCTCATCCCCGCTGCGCTCTGCGCGGACGCTGACGACTCCCCCGGTCCGGGCCAGCCCGTGCTCGATCGCGTTGTGCACCAGCTCGGTGACCACCATGGCGAGAGCCGTGGCATCCTCGGCCTTCAAACGACCGAACGACCCGCTGCGCTCGGCTCGGACCGGCACGTGTCTGGTGGCGACCTCAACCACCGCAGCCAGCCCGCGGGCCGCGATCTCGTCGAAGTCGACCGTTTCGTCGAAGCCCTGGCCCAGAGTCTCGTGAACCAGGGCAATGGTCGACACCCTGCGGACCGCCTCATCGAGTGCGGCTCGCGCCTCGTTGTCGGGAAGCCGGCGTGACTGCATGCGCAACAGTGCTGCCACCGTCTGCAGGTTGTTCTTGACCCGGTGATGGATCTCGCGGATGGTCGCGTCCTTGGTGAGCAGCTCGCGCTCGCGCCGGCGGAGCTCGCTCACGTCACGCAACAGAAGGAGAGCACCCGTGCGCCGGCCGCCCTCGGTCAGCGGGATGGCTCGCAGGGACACGCTGGCACCGCGGGACTCGACCTCGGTACGCCACGGCGCGCGCCCCGTCACCACCAGCGCCAGGCTCTCGTCCACCGGTGCTTCGTCGCGCAGGACCTCGGCGGTGATCCGGGCCAGCGAGGTCCCGGTGACGTCACCCAGATGACCAAGCCGATGGATGGCCGAGGCGGCGTTCGGGCTCGAATAGGTCACCGTCCCGTCCGCGTCGAGACAGATCACGCCGTCCCCCACCCGGGGCGCTCCCCGACGTTGGCCCGTGGGTGCGCCCACGTTGGGGAACTCCCCCGCCGCGATCATCCGGGCGAGCGAGTCGGCAGTTGCCTGATAGGTCAGCTCGAGGCGGCTGGGCGTACGCATCGTGGCCAGGTTCGTATGCCGAGTGAGCACCGCCAGCGCGCGGCCCCCGCGCACGACGGGGATGGCTTCCTCGCGGATCGGCATGTCGTCACGCCACTCAGGGTCGCGTCCTCTGATGATCCGCAGGTCGGCAAAGGCCTGGTCCAGCGACGGGCGTCGACCCCGGTCCAGGTGCCGGCCGACCACGTCGTCGAAGAAGACCATGGGACCGGTCGTGGGCCGGACGTGGGACGCGGCGTACCACCCCCCGGCACTCGCCGGCACCCACAGAACCAGGTCGGCGAAGGACAGGTCCGAGAGCAGCTGCCAGTCCCCCACGAGCAGGTGCAGCCACTCGACGTCGGACGCGTCCAGCTCAGTCTGGTCGCGCAGCACATCGCTCAGGGTCGGCACAGTTTGAGCCTAGTCCCGACTCTTGCCCCACCCTCAGGCCCAACCCCCGATTCGTCCACCCGCCTTGTTGCCGTGAAACCACCGAATCAGCCCGGTTGAGAGCAGGATTCGGTGGTCTCGGCGCAACAAGACATCGGCAGCGAGAGCGAGCCCGTGTCCGTGTCCGTGTCTGATCCGCCTAGACGGTGGCCGCTCCGCTGCGGATCACGCCACGCAAGGTGCGCAACGCCACCGAGAGGGCCGCGATACCGGGGTTCTCCAGGCGTTCGATCCCGGACAGCGCCGCCTGCGTCCTCATCAGGGACTCGGCGTTTGTCTCGGACCAGGCCGCGATGCGCTCCTTGGGCGTGCCAGTGGCACTGCTGTCCAGCACCGACTTGGTCAGGGACTCCAGCACGGCATAGAGGTCGTCACGCAAGGCGGCTCGAGCCAGCGCGTCCCAACGGTCGTCACGGGGCAGCTTGGTCACCCTCGTGAGCATCGAGTCGATGCCGAACTGCTCGGAGGCGGCAAAGTAGACCGGTGCGACCTCGGAGTAGTCGCGCTCGGTCTCGACGCTGATCTCCACGACGTCCAGGAGCGAGAACTGGTCCAGCAGGCTGGCCGCCCGCAGCGCCATGTGCTCTGGGGCCCCGAGCTTCTCGAGCTCCTTGGCACGCTTCTCCAGACGCGTGCGCTCGGCACCTTGCAACAACGTGGGCATCTGCGGACCCAGGTCGGCAATGATCGCGCTGAAGCGCTCGACCTCGGCGGCAACGTCAAGGGTGGACGGGCGGTTCTGCAGGAACCAGCGCACAGAGCGGTCGAGCAGCCGGCGGAACTCGAGGTACAGCGCCGTCTGCGTCTCGGTGGATACGACGTTGTCGAGCTCCTCGATGCTCCCGACGAAGCCGACCAGGTTGAACACCTCGCGGCATACGACGAAGGCGCGCGTGACCTGCTCGGGGGTGGCACCCGTCTCCTCCGAAGCCCGGAAGGCGAACGTGATTCCGCCTCGGTTGACCATCGAGTTCACCACGGCGTTGGTGATGATCTCGCGGCGAAGGGGGTGGCTGGCCAGCTTGTCCTGGTAGTTCTCCCGGATCGGGTTGGGGAAGTACTTGGTGAGGGTCGCCTGGAACCAGGGCTCGTCGGGCAGCGCCGTGGACAACAGGTCCTTCTTGAGCGCGAGCTTGGCATAGGCGATCAGCACCGAGAACTCTGGGCTCATCAGCCCATGGCCGGCTTCGTGGCGGGCCTCGAGATCCTTGTCGCTCGGCAGGAACTCCAGTGCCCGGTCGAGGTCACCGTGCTCCTCGAGCCAGCGCATGAAGCGCTTATGCACCGCCAGCATCGTGTGCTCCTGCGCGCGGGCGTTACCGAGCAGAGCATTCTGCTCGTAGTTGTCACGCAGAACCTGGCGGGCAATGTCGTCGGTCATCGACACCAGCAGCTTGTTGCGCTGCTTCAGCGTCATGTCGCCCTCACGCGTCATGGCGGTCAGCAGGATCTTGATGTTGACCTCGTGGTCTGAGGTGTCCACGCCCGCGGAGTTGTCGATGGCGTCAGTGTTGATGTGCACGCCTGCCAGAGCGGCTTCGACGCGCCCGAGCTGGGTGAAGCCGAGGTTGCCTCCTTCGCCGACGACCTTGGCCCGCAACGCTTTTCCGTCGACCCGGATGGTGTCGTTGGCTCGGTCGCCGACCTCAGAGTGGGCCTCGGAGGACGCCTTGACGTACGTGCCGATGCCGCCGTTCCAGAGCAGGTCGACCGGGGCCAACAGGATGGCCTTCATCAGGCGTGCAGGGGTCATCGCCGTCGTGCCCTTGGGCAGGCCCAACGCCAGCACGACCTGCCGGCTGATCGGCACGGACTTGGCCGACCTCGGGAATACACCACCGCCCTCGCTGATGGCTTCGCGGTCATAGTCCGCCCACGATGACCGGGACAGCTCGAAAAGTCGCTTGCGCTGTAGGAACGACGTAGCCGCAACGGGATTGGGGTCCAGGAAGATGTGGCGGTGGTCGAACGCGGCGACCAGACGGATGTGCTCGGACAGCAGCATGCCGTTGCCGAACACGTCACCACTCATGTCACCGACGCCCACGACCGTGAAGTCGGTGGCCTGGGTGTCCATGCCCATCTCGCGGAAATGCCGCTTGACCGACTCCCACGCCCCGCGCGCCGTGATGGCCATGACCTTGTGGTCGTAGCCGTCCGAGCCGCCGGAGGCGAAGGCATCGTCAAGCCAGTAGCCGTAGGACCTGGCGACCGAGTTGGCGATGTCGGAGAAGGTCGCGGTGCCCTTGTCCGCGGCGACGACGAGATAAGGATCGTCGCCGTCGTAGCGCACCACCGAAGCGGGCGCGATCACCTCGGTGCCGATGAGGTTGTCGGTCACGTCCAGCAGTCCTGAGATGAACAGCTTGTAGCAGGCGATGCCCTCAGCGACCCAGGCCTCTCTATCGAGCGCGGGATCCACCAGCGCCTTGGGGAAGAACCCGCCCTTGGAGCCGGTCGGCACGATGACGGCGTTCTTGACCATCTGCGCCTTGACCAGTCCGAGAACCTCGGTGCGGAAGTCCTCGCGGCGATCACTCCAGCGCAGACCGCCACGGGCGACCTTGCCGAAGCGCAGGTGCACGCCCTCGACACGCGGGCTGTAGACCCAGATCTCGTACATCGGCCGGGGCGCGGGCAGGTCGGGGACCTTCTGCGGGTCCAGCTTGAAGGAGACATACGACTTGTATGCCGCCACACCGGCTGATCCGGTCGCCGCACCCGAGATGGGGTCGCCCTCACTGCTGACGGGCTGGAAGTAGTTGGTGCGCATCGTGGCCATGATGACGCCGAGGAAGGCGCGGATGATCCGGTCGTGGTCGAGGCTGGGAACCGTCTCGAGGGCGCCGGAGATAGCGGTGATGATCTCGGCCACCGCATCGTTGCGCCTGCCCTCATCGGTGCCCGCCTCGGCGGTGGTCGCGTCGTCGGTGCCCGCGACGCCTGCCGAGAACCGTGGGTCGAACCGCGTCTCGAACAGGGAGACCAGCTGTGCCGCAATGGCGACGTTCGAGACCAGCGCCGATTCGACGTAGTCCTGGCTGAACGTCGACCCCGTCTGGCGGAGGTACTTGGCCACGGCCCGGAGGATCACGACCTGTCGCCAGGTCAGCTCGCCGCCGAGAACCAGCGCGTTGAAACCGTCACTCTCGGCGCGCCCGTCCCAGACTGCAGCAAAGGCGTCCTGGAACAGCTCCCGAAGCCCACCGCGGCCGGTGCCGGCCCAGGTTTGCGGACCTGTGCCCCTGAGCCCGAAGTCGTAGACATGCACGCCGACCCCGTCGGAACGGTTGATCTGGTACGGACGCTCGTCGGCGACCTCCAGGCCGAAATGGCTGAACAGGGGCAGGACCTTGGTCAACGAGAGCGGCTCGCGCCGATACAGCTTGAAGCGGCGTTCCGCCGAGGAGGTGCCGGGCTCGTGATACAGGTTCAACCTGGTGGACGTTTCGTCCTCGAGGGCCTCGATGTGGCGAAGGTCGGCCATGGCGATCCGCGCGCTGAAGTCCTCCTTGTAGGCCTCGGGGAAGGCCTTGCTGTAGAGCCCCACCAGACGGGCCGCCTCTTCCTCGCCGTGTTCGCTGATGGCGACCTCGCCGAGGTCCTCGTCCCACGTCCGGGTGGCGTCGATCAGCCGCTGCTGCAGATCTCGCTCGTCGACATCCGGGATCGTCTGGCCGACCTCCACCCGCACCACGAAGTGCAGTCGGGCCAGCACCGAGTCGGAGACCCGCGCCGTGTACTCCACGTTGACGCCACGGAAGGCACTGCGCAGGATCGCCTCCATCTTGAGCCGGACGGCAGTGGTGTATCGGTCGCGGGGGATGTAGATCATGCACGACATGAACCGGCCGTACACGTCCTTACGAATGAACAGCCGGCTCTCGCGGCGTTCCTGCAAGTGCAGAACTGAGGTCGCGAGCTCATACAGCTCGTCCTCGGTGGTCTGGAAGAGGTCGTCACGCGGATACGTCTCGAGCACCTCGAGAAGGTCCTTGCCGGAGTGGCTGCTGCCGGAGAACCCGCTCTTGTCCAGAACCTTGTGGACCTTGGTGTCGATGATCGGCACACGAAGCACCGACTCGGTGTAGGCGCTCGACGTGAACAACCCGAGGAAGCGCCGCTCACCGGTCACGTTGCCGGTCGCGTCGAACACCTTGACGCCGATGTAGTCCAGATAGGTCGAACGATGCACGGTGGCGCGCGAGTTGGCCTTGGTGATGATCAGAAGCCGCGGCTCGCGAGCCTTGGCCCGCGCCGTGGCGCTGAGTCGCCCGAAGCTGCCCGACTGTTGCTGGTCGTATCTCAGGAGGCCAAGGCCGGTGCCGGGAACCGCGCGCAGGACATCCTCGCCGTCCACGCGCTCGAGGGCGTATTCGCGATAGCCGATGAAGGTGAAATGGCCGTCGGTCAGCCAGGTCAGGAAGCGCCGCGCCTGGGTTATCTCCTCGGGGTCAACCACCTTGGGCGGGTCAGCCTCGAGCTCGGCCGCAATCGCCTGGCACTTAGCCTGCATCTTGGGCCAGTCCTCGACGGACACTCGCACGTCCGAGAGGACCCGGAGAAGGCCCGTGGTCAACGACTCGCGGTCGGCATCAGCCACCTGGCGGTCGACCTCGACATGCATCCAGGACTCAACCCCGGCGCCGAACTCGGCGTCCATCATGGCACCGACCCCCAGGATCTCCTGCAGCTCGCCAGCCGCGTCCCTGCGCACGACGAGCTGCGGGTGGATAACCATGTGAACGACGCGTTCCTGACGCGAGAGCTCAACGATCACGGAGTCCACCAGGAAGGGCATGTCGTCGGTGACGATCTCGATGACCGTGTGGCCGCACGACCAGCCCTCCTCCTGGATCGTCGGCGTGAATACCCGCACGTTGGCAGTGCCCACCGGGCGATGCGCGGCCAGGTCCTTGTTGGACAGCGCTGCTCCCAGCAGATCCTCAGGGCGCCGGGCCAGAACGTCCTCGGCGGCAACGTGCCTGTAGTAGCGGTGCAGGTACGGCTCGAGCGACTCACCTCCGGCCACATCTGCCAGCTCGGCAGCGGAGTGGATGACCTGGGAGCGGGACTGCTCAAGCGACGCAGACATGACTGAGATCCTTAGGAAGAATGCCGTGATGCACACCCTTGTGCACCACTGCTGAGCCTATCGCCGTGCGATTGAGGCAGGCAGGGCGGGCGGGGCGAATCGAGCCCGCAAAGGTGCTGTGCGGGAGGGTGCGGGGTCATCTTCGTCGCGACCCCAGCACGCCTGTGCGTAACCCCGTGAGCGGTCGTCACCCGCCCATAGGCTGTCCGCATGCCTGCCGAGCACCACGCTGACCCGACCCGGCTCGACGCGGCCTGCTTCGATGCTGCGGCCACGGCGCTGGCCCGATCCAGTGCTGCGGCACGCGATGCCTCCCACGAGCTGCTGGCTCACTACGCCGACACCGGTGATGCTGCAACCCAACGCACGGTCGACACCCTGGTCAACCAGGCCAGCGACGCTCTCGGGGCGCTCACAGACGCCTTCGCCGATACGTCGCGCACCCTTCAGGCTGCCGCGTCGCGGCAACGCCACGAACAGGGCGGATGACCGCGATCCTGGTTCACGGCGACCACATCTCCTGTTCGCGTGTCGGCGGCGGCATGCGCCGCGAGTCCTCACGACTGCGCCGAAACGGGCAGTTCCTGGAGGACACCATCACTGAGCTCGCCGCATGGGAGGGACCAGAGGCCGCGGCTGCCAGGACCTCCTGCGTCGACTCCCTGAGCGTATTGCGAGCCGCCGCCGACCTGCTGGACGACGCCGGGGCAGCGTTGCAGCGTTATGCGACCGACCTCGCCGAGGGTCACGAGCTCGGAAGGCGAGCCGAGCTGCGCGTCCAGAGCGCAGGGCTGTTCCTGGATGGGACCCGGGTCGTCGAGCCATGGGGCCCGGCCGGCGCGCACGAGTCCGAGCTGCGGCGTGCCCTGGTGCCCGAGCTTCAGGCCAGGGTCGACCTGGCCACAGCCCACGTGGGTCGCGCCCGAGGCCGGCTTCGGCGCGAGATGGCACGGCTGTCTCAGGGGCTTGGCGACGGAGCATCGTCTGGCGCGGAGCCATCTTCGAGTGCAGCGAGTTCGTCGACGACGCCCTAGATTGTGGCGATGAAGATCAGCGCGACCCTCGACTACGACGCGACGCCGCACGAAGTCTTCGCCATGCTCGCCGATGAGGCCTTCCAGATCCGCAAATGCGCAGCCACCGGCGCCCTCCGCCACACGGTGTCGATCATCGTCCAGGGCGATCGCACCGTCATCGTCAGCAGCCGCGATCTGCCCACAGAGGACTTTCCCTCCTTCGTCCAGAGCCTGGTCGGGGCCACGCTGGCCATCACCGAGACTCAGGACTGGGGCCCGGCCGGCACCGACGGGATGCGCGAAGGAAAACTCAGCGTGGACATCGCGGGCGCGCCGATCGACCTCGACGGAATCCTCTCGCTGGCACCGGTCGGCCGGGGCTCCGTCCAGACCGTCGAGGGTGACCTCAGGGCCAGGATCCCGCTCTTGGGCGGCAAGATCGAGAAGGCCGCGGCGCCGGCCATCGAGTCGGCGATCCGGGTCGAGCGCGAGATCGGACAGGCCTGGCTGGCGAGCGGGGAGTGAGAATCGAGCGCAGCGAGGATCGGAGCGACCGCGGAGCAAGCCAAAGGGTGATGGCTCGCCAGCATGAAGAAATAGGCCCTTACTCAGCCCATGTGGGGGTACTCGTGGGTCTTGGCCGGCACGAACGTCTCCTTGATGGAGCGCGCGCTGGTCCAACGCATCAGGTTCAGCGGTGAGCCGGCCTTGTCGTTGGTGCCCGAAGCACGACCCCCACCGAACGGCTGCTGGCCGACGACGGCGCCCGTGGGCTTGTCGTTGATGTAGAAGTTGCCGGCCGCGAACCGCAGCCGTTCCGAGGCGTCGGCGATGACTTCGCGGTCCTGGGCGATGATCGAACCGGTCAGCGCGTAGGGCGCGATCGACTCCATCTGGTCGAGCACCTTGTCGTACTGGCGGTCGGCATAGACATGGA
>JBDTMW010000004.1:0-24806 GCA_039934065.1 Actinomycetota bacterium
AGAGCCGACGGGGGGACTCGAACCCCCAACCCCCTGTTTACAAGACAGGTGCGCTGCCAATTGCGCCACGTCGGCGAACCACCGCCGTGAGTCTCCTCAGCGACAAGCAGGACTGCGAAATCGTACCCGTCCCAGGGCGCACCCCAGGACCGGCATCAGGTCGCCGCAGGGTTGACCTCAGTCCTAGTGCGAGTTGAGGTATGTCTGCAAAGCGGAAACGGTATGCGAGCTGAGGTGTCGCGCACCGTCCTGGTGAGCGCCGATCTTGATCTGAATGGCACGGATGGTCAGCGGGCCAATGGCTCCGTCTGGTGTGGCGCCGACCTTGCGCTGCAATGCCTTCGCAGTGCTCCGACCGAGGAGTCCGTTCGCGGGGACGCCGACCCAGCGCTGGATGGCACGGGTGGTCAGCGGACCCATCGCGCCGTCGACCGCGAGCTTCTTGGACGCTGACACGGCCTTACGGGTGGTCGAGCGCGACACGGTCGTCGTCGAACGCGAGACCGCTACGACGCTCGCCGCGGCACCCAAGGGTGTGGGTAACGCTGATGCAGCGCCGTTGGCGCGAGTGAGTCCGGCGCGCGCGGCGCAGGTGGGCCAGGCGCCAGGCCCCTGAGATGCGAGGACGCGCTGGGCGGTGAGGATCTGCTGCGCTTTGGTGGCCTGGTCGGCGCGTGCCGCGAAGCTGGTGCCTCCGGACGACTTCCAGGTCGAGGACGAGAACTGGAGCCCGCCGTAGTAGCCGTTGCCGGTGTTGATGGCCCAGTTGCCACCGCTCTCGCAGGCGGCCACGGCGTCCCACACCGAACCCGTCGCGTTGGCCGGGGCGCTCAGGGCGACTCCGGTGACCAGGGTCGCCGAACCGGCGATGGCAACGCCGGTGATGCGGTTGCGCAAGGGTCGAGGCGCGCGCGCGGCAGCATGTTTGGGGGCGTAGTACAAGACGGAGTCCTCTCCTGACGGGCGCCGGAGAGGTCAGCTGTCGGGTTCGGGCTGTCAGGTGCCCGGCCGGCGTACCGGCTTCACCCCAAGAGCCGGCTCGAGCCGACTCACAATTGGGTCCCCCACCCTCGTCCATGTCCGGGGATCTCCCGGCTCGTGTCCGCCGACGAGGTTTGGCGCTGCGGACACACGTTGCGTGTGATGGCGATATGCAGTTGTCAGCTTCGTCACGAAGGCCTTGTCACGAGGGCGCGACGCTACGGGACACTCTATGGGAGCACAAGCCCCACGTATGCCGGATTGCCGGCAAATCGTGCGCAGTCTTGGGAGTTCATCTGAGCCAGGCCCACGAATCCGGCCACCCGCCTCGCGGCCATGGCCAGAGGTCCGGCTGCCCGTGACGAAACCAGGCCCACACCCCGAGCCCGGCCCCCAGGAGAAACAGCGCGCCCACGACGGTGTCCGTCATGGTCTTGCCCGGCACCATTCCCCTGATCAGGCTGCGGGACCCGCGCCGCAGGGACGCACTGCCCGGTCCCCACCACGCCATCAGCAGCCCGATGAAGCCACCCACAACAAGCGGAAGTGACGTGGCGGGCTGCGGATCGCCGCCGGACCAGGGCTCGAGCGCCAATGCCGCGGAAAAGGTCGAGGCGATCGCGATGATCGCCGGGAGCACCAGCGCTATGACAGTGGCGGAGGCCGCGACCGCGACGTGCCACGGACTGAGGACGAGCGCGAGAGGGACGTCACGTCGTCGTCGTCCGCTCGTGTATCGACGCAGCACCACCGATGTGAGCGAACGATCAGCGAAGCGGGCACACCACGACCACAAGACGATCAGCCCGATGGCCACCAAGGGCCAGACCGCTGCAACGCCGAGCACTGCCGCCATCAGCACCAACAGCGTCCCGACGCGAGCCGGTCGTCCGATCCGCGGGTCCGGTTGACGGGGCCCATCCTCCAGATCCGGCTGCCAGTCCTCATCCTGCTCCCGCTCGTCTGGAAAGAGCCAGGGTTCACCCTCCAGCGGCGACAGCTCGGCGACGAGGTTGGGGAAGGAGACGGGAAAGGAGAGCGTGAGGGGCGTGCCCACGGCATAGCGGTCCAGGGCGTCAATGATCTCGTCGACGTGAGGGCGGACCCCGGCGATCGGCGAGAGGGCAGCCTGGAGCAGGGGAGCCAGCCGTTGGTCCACGCCCGACAGGTCTGCCTGCCCGCGGCGGACCCGGTCGAGGACAACGTCCATCGGCCCGCGCCCGAACGGCGGCGCACCGGAGGCGGCGAACGCGAGCGTGGCGGCCCAGCCCCACCAGTCCGTTGCCTCCGTGACCGGTGCGCCCTCGACAACCTCCGGAGACAGATAGCCCGGCGTCCCCATCACGAGACCGGTCATCGTCAGCCGGATGTCGTCAGCAACGTGAGCGATGCCGAAGTCGATGACGACCGGATCCCCATCAAGAAGAAGGACATTGGCGGGCTTGAGGTCTCTGTGGATCACGCCGGCGCCGTGGATCGCCTCCAAGGCCTGCAGGAGCCCGCGACCCAGCCGCAACAGTGACTCACCCTGCAGCGGCCCGGTGTCGGCGACAACTCGGTCGAGTGAGGGGCCGGGGACGTACCTGGTCACGATGTAGGGCCGAGGTCCCTCGGTGTCGGCATCGAGAACGGACGCAACACGGGCGTCCTGCACCCGGGCCAGCGTCTCAACCTCGCGTTTCAGGCGGCTGCGTGCCTCACTGTCGTGTGCGATGTGCTCGCGCAGGACCTTGATGGCCACCGCACGCCCCGACTGGTCGAGCGCGAGGTGAACGACGCCCATGCCACCCTCGCCGAGCTGCTCGATCAGCCGGTAGGGCCCGATCCACTGGGCAGGAACGGGCAGGAATCGGCCCGCTTCGCCGTCCCGCATCAGCCCTGCCGTCATACCCCTACGGTATGCCGTGGCGGCGGCTTCTCAGCGCAGCAGCACGCGCCCTGACGCGTCGCGGCCGCGTCGCCAGGTCCCGTGCCGGTGACTACTGCTGGATGTAGTCGACCAGGTGGTCCCGTTCAGTCTGAAGCTCGGCGATCCGCCACTTGACGATGTCACCGATGCTGACGATCGCCACGAGCTTGCCGTCTGCGATGACGGGGACGTGACGGATACGGCGATCGGTCATGGTCCGGGCCAGGTCCTCGGTGGCATCCTCAGGCGTGCAGGTGTGGACATCGCTGGTCATGATGCTGGCCACGGTCTGGTCGAGTACGCCTGCGCCGGTCGTTCGAAGGTGACGCACCACATCACGCTCGCTCACGATTCCCGTCACCGTCGAGCCGTCGTCGTCGCTGACCACCAGGGCACCAATGTTGTGCTCGTCGAGGATCTCCAGCAGCCGTAGAACGGTCGTATCGGAGGTGGCGGTCACCACGAGGCCGCCCTTGCGCCGGATCACGTCTGAGATTCGCATATACCGACCGTAGTCATCCTCGGCCGCTCTCGCCAGAGGATGACCACGCGACTCCGGTGTCGACGGAGCCCGTCGGTAGGCTGGCACCGACCCCCGAGACAGGAGCTGATCACGCGTGACCGTTGCCGGACCGACTTTCGACCTGGTGGTTGCGGCCAACCGCCTCCCCGTTGACCTCGTTGTCGACGCTCACGGCGAGGGCACCTGGCAGCGCAGTCCGGGCGGTCTGGTGTCAGCGATGGAGTCGGTCATGGCGGACCGGGACGCGGCGTGGGTCGGCTGGGCCGGCGAGCCCGGCAAGGCCCCTGAGCCGTTCCACCAGGGCAACCTCTACCTGCATCCGGTCAGCCTGACATCCGCTGAGATCGAGGAGTACTACGAGGGTTTCAGCAACGACACGCTCTGGCCGATCTACCACGACGTGATCGTCCAGGCGACGTTCCACCGCCACTGGTGGAACACCTACCGGACGATCAACCATCGCTTCGCCCACGCCATCGCCGCTGTGGCCGCGCCGGGGGCCACCGTCTGGGTTCATGACTACCAGCTGCAGCTGGTACCGGCGTTGTTGCGCGCGATCCGGCCCGACCTGCGCATCGGCTGGTTCAACCACATACCGTTCCCGCCGGTCGAGCTCTTTGCGCAGCTGCCATGGCGTCGGGCGCTGGTTGAGGGGCTGCTGGGCGCGGACTTCCTGGGCTTCCAGGGCACTGCCGACGCCGAGAACTTCCTGCGGGCCTGCCGCCGGCTGCTGGGCATGTCGATCAAGGGCGACACGGTGACGTTCACCCCTCCTGGTGACGACCCCGCACGACGGACGGTCCGGGCCAGCGCCATCCCGATCTCGGTGGACTTCCAGGGCCTGTCTGCGCTCGCCCGCACCCCCGAGGTCCTCGCCCGCGCGGCCCAGATCCGTGCCTCGCTGGGCGACCCGGAGATCCTCATGCTGGGCGTCGACCGGCTCGACTACACCAAGGGCATACGACACCGCCTGAAGGCCTATGGAGAGCTCCTGCGAGACAAGGCGCTTGCCCCACCCAAGGTGACGCTGATGCAGGTTGCGACACCGAGCCGCGAGCGCGTGGACGCCTACCGCGTGCTGCGCGAGGAGGTGGAGCGCACGGTCGGGCAGATCAACGGCGAGTACTCCGTTCTGGGCTCGACCGCGATCCACTACCTGCACCACTCCTATCCCCGTGAAGAGATGGCCGCGATGTTCGTGGCCTCGGACATCATGCTCGTGACGCCGCTGCGTGATGGCATGAACCTCATCGCCAAGGAGTACGTCAGCTGCCGCAACGACCTTGGTGGTGCACTGGTGCTGTCCGAGTTCACCGGTGCCTGGCACGAGCTGCACCAGGCTTTCATCTGCAACCCGCACGACATCGAGGGCGTCAAGCAGACGATCATGCGGGCGATCATGACCCCCGAGGACGAGCGGCGCCGCCGGATGAAGGCGATGCGCAAGCGTGTCGCTGACCACGATGTGCAGCAGTGGGCATCGCGCTACCTCAAGGCACTCGCGTCGGCGCCGTCCAAACCGCACCGGCCGACCAAGGCCAGCGAAGAGGAGCTACTCGCCGTCGAACGTGCCAACCGGGCCAACCTCCGGGCGTCCGACAGAGCCTCAGAGCGGATCGGCAGTTGACCGGGGTGGGCGAGGACCTGCGTATCGCGCTCGCTGCTTTCGCTGCCCGGCCCCGAGTCCTCGTGGCTCTCGACTTCGACGGCACGCTCGCTCCGTTCGTCACTGACCCCCTGCGAGCCAGGGCCGTGCCCGGTGGTCTCGAGGCCTTGCGTGCTGCCACGGCCCTGGGCGGAGTCACCACGGCGGTCGTGTCGGGGCGCGACCTCGCGACCTTGGCCATGCTGACCGGCATTGGTCCAGACGAAGGCATCACCCTGATCGGCAGCCACGGCGCCCAGACCAACAGCGGGGACCGGGCCGAGCTCGTGTCGGCCACCGGTGCCGCCTTCCTCGACGACGCCGCGGCGGCTCTGCTGGAGACCTTGCGTGATGAGCTTGAGGTGATCAGATCCCGTTACCCCGCAGTGCGACTGGAATACAAACCTGCCGCTGTCGTACTGCATACCCGGGACGTCGAGAAGTCGGCGGCCGACGCTGCCACCAAAGCTGCACACGAGGCGGGGCGACGGCTTGCGGGGGTGCATGTCATGCCCGGCAAGGAGGTGGTCGAGCTGTCCGTGTCCGCGGCGGACAAAGGCAGCTCCCTGGCCGGCCTGGCGCGAGCGTCGAGCTCGGACGCGACTCTCTACGTGGGGGACGACGTGACAGATGAGCGAGCATTCGCCGCGCTCCACCCCTTGTCCGGTGACCTGACCGTCAAGGTCGGAGACGGCGCAACCGTTGCCGTGCAACGGGTCCCAGACCCCGAGGCCGTCGTCGAGCTGCTCAAGCTGTTCGTCGATGTGCGGCGTCTGCAAGGCTGACGCAGCTCCTCCAGCAGTCCGAAGCCCTCCCGAAGCGCCGCGGCTATCGTGTGCGAGGTGCCGCGCCTGTGGATCCACGCACGACCAGCTCTGGGCGGAAGATGTACTCGGCGCGAGGTACAGGGTCGCCGTTGATCTGGTCCAGCAGCGCGCGCACGGCAGCCTCGCTCATCGCCTGGACGCTCTGACGCACGGTGGTCAGTGGCGGGTCGGTGAAGGCGATCAGGGTCGAGTCGTCATAGCCGACGACGGACAGGTCGCGCGGCACCTGCAGCCCGCGAAGTCGAGCCGCACGAACGGCCCCCAGCGCCATCAGGTCTGAGCCACACACGATCGCGGTGACGCCTTTGTCGATCAGTCGCTCCGCCGCGGCCGCTCCGCCCTCGACGGTGAACATTGTGCGCTCGATCAGATCCTCGACGTCGGCGCGACCCAGGAGAGTCACCATCGCGTTGCGGAAGCCGATGATCTTGCGGATAACCGGCACGTAGCGGTCCTGCCCCACGGCAAGCCCGATGTCCTTGTGTCCCAGTGCAACCAGGTGGCTGAGAGCCAGGTCCATGGCGGCCACATCGTCGTTTGAGATGAACGGTGCGTCCACGCCCTCGATGTAGCCGTTGATCAGCACGATCGGCAGCCCACGCTCACGCAGAGCCACGTAGCGCTGGGGGTCGCTGGTCGAGTCCGCGTGCAGACCGCTCACGTAGATGATCCCCGCCACGCCACGATCGAGCAGCATCGTCACGTAGTCGTCCTCATGCACTCCGCCGGGTGTCTGGGTGCACAGGACGGGGGTGAAGCCCTGGCGCGCCAAGGCGGTCTCGATGATCTGGGCAAAGGCAGGAAAGATGGGGTTGGTCAGCTCGGGCATGACCAAACCGACAAGTCCGGCACTCTTGCGTCGCAGACGACTCGGCCGGTCATAGCCGAGGACGTCGAGGGATGTGAGCACTGCCTGCCGGGTCAGGGCGGCCACGCCCGGCTTGTCATTGAGGACACGGCTCACCGTCGCCTCGCTGACCTCGGCGTGCTGGGCAATGTCCGCCAGTCGCAGTTTCATGGCACCTCCTTCGTCTCGTGCATCATCTCTTGTCATGACGGGCGTATCGCTACGGTGTCGGCCACGTCCAGATGCTGATGCCGGGCCCATCCGCCGCAAGCAAAACGCCGTCGCCGTGAGGGGTGAGATCCCTGCCGTATGCCGTGTCTGCCGCCGCGACTCCGGCGAGGTGCCTCGTGGAGATCTCGATCGGGTCGTGTGCGGCACGCGAGCAGTGCACCAACGCCGTCTGCTCTGCGCTCTCACGAAGGAACACCAGCGCATCGTCGTCGGCATGGACCCATCTCAGACCACCGTGCCGAAGCGCATGACTGGAGTTACGGGCCGAGATGAGGCCGCGGTAGACCGCCAGGATCCTGGTGTCCCACCGCTCTGCATCCGACGGCTCTGCTTCCGATGGCTCAGCGCCCGTCCGCCCTGCGTCCCACGGCATGGGGCGCCGGCCGTCCTCGCCGTAGTCGCCACGCATCCCGATCTCGTCGCCATAGGTCATCATCGGTATGCCCGGCATGGTGAAGAGCAGCCCCGCGGCAGCGTCGACATGTCGGGAGTCTTCGCCAACGAGCGTGCGGATCCGCGTGGTGTCGTGCGACCCGACCAGGTTGAAGCTGTGCCGGATGCTGCGCCAGGGAGCGATCGCAGCGAACTCGCGCATGGTGTCCATCACAGATGAGCCACCGAGTCGAGGCACCATGAGCGGCGAACCGAGGAACTTGGGCGCAAAACCCTTGTCCCGCAGCCAGGTCCAGACCGGCCGGGTGAAGCCTGCGTAGTTCATGACGCCGTCCCAGCCGTCGCCCAGTGCGTCCTGGGAGAAGTCGTGGCAGTGCTCCCCGACGAGCAGTGAGTCCGGCTGGGTGTCGCGCATGGCCTCACGCATCTGGCGCGCAAGCTCGCGGTTAAGGTCCTGAGCCTTGTAGCGACCGGTCATGTTGGCAACGTCGACCCGCCAGCCATCCAGACCATGTGAGCCCGAGATCCATTTGCGGACAACACCATCGGAGTCCTCGAAGACTCTTTCGCGCAGCAGCTGGCTGTCGTAGTTGAGCTTCGGGAGCGACTTCACGCCAAGCCAGGAGACGTAGCCACCGTCCTCCCAGAAGTAGAAGCCGCGCTCGTCGCTCTCGGGGTCGGCCTGGGCCTTCTCGAACCAATCGTGGGAATCGCCGGTGTGGTTGGTGGTGAAGTCACCCAGGACCTTCATACCGAGGGCATGGGCGGCATCGATCAGCCGGGCCAGCGCCTCGTCACCGCCGAGCACCGGGTCGACCCGGTCGAAGCTGGAGGCGTCGTAGCGGTGGTTGGACCGAGATGGGAAGAACGGCGTCAGATAGAGCACGTTGACACCCAGCGACTGCAGATGGCCGAGGTGCTCGGCCACGCCGTCGAGGTCGCCTCCGTAGAGCTGCCGGGAGGTCACCTGCCTGGAGAGGTCGAGCGGGTCGTCCCACGCAGCCGGGACGGCCCAGCTCGGCGTGGGCCGGTCGACTGACTTGGCGAACCTGTCCGGGAATACTTGGTAGACAACGGCATCGGCCGCCCAGGCCGGCGGCCCCGCAAAAGTGACGATGCGGAAGTCGGCGGCATCCGGGACGTCGCGCGGATGCATGCCGGTGCCGTTCAGCCACTGGTACGCGGTCGTGGAGCCTTCGAGGATGAAGCGGTAGTTGGTGACCGGGTTACGGCAGATGATCTCGGCCCGCCACCAGGTCTCGGTCTCGGTCCTGCGCTCCACGACGGCGTCGACGAACGTCGGCTCGGCATCGGGAGTGAGCCGCACGTGCACCGCGGAGATGTCAGCCTCGAGCGGCACCCGGACCCGCAGCGTGACCGTGTCTCCCAGCCCGGGCCGAAGGTTCGAGACGTAGAGCGCCGAGCCGTCGTGGTGCGGCTGCGAGAGCAGGTCGGTCGAAAACCTTGTCATTTCACGGATCCCTGGGTCAGACCGCCGACGAGCTGCTTCTGGAATCCGAGGTAGAGCAGCACAACGGGCAGGGAGGCCAGCATCGCGCCGGCACAGAACTGTCCGAAGTACTTGTTCTTGTCCGACTTCTGCATGGCCCAGAGCCCGACACCAAGAGTCTGCGAGTCGACACCCGTCAGGAAGATGCTGGCCAGGAGGAACTCGCTGAAGAGACCGACGAAGGAGAGCATGAACACGGTGACGAGGATGGGCATGACCAGTCGCAGGGTCATGGTGAAGAAGATGCGGGCGTGAGAGGCGCCGTCCACCTTGGCAGCCTCGTCCAGCTCGCGGGGGATGGTGTCGAAGTACCCCTTGAGCAGCCACACGTTGGCACCCATCGCCCCGCCGAGGTAGGCCAGGATCAGGCCGGGAGAGGTGTTGAGGCCAAACGCCGGCAGGACGTCACCGATGCCGACGAAAGTGATGTACAGCGCGACGAAGGCCAGCAGCGCCGGGAACATCTGGAGCAGCAACAGGGCCAGCAGCCCTGGCCGGCGACCGGTGAATCTCATCCGGGAGAAAGCGTAGGCGGCGCACGAGCCGATGAACACCGACGCGATCGAGCCGAACCCGGCAATGATCATCGAGTTCTTGTACCAGGTGAGGTAGGGCCGGGCCGTGTCGGCGAACAACGCGTCGAAGTTCGTCATCGAAGCGTTCTTGGGTAGGAGCTCGGCGGTGTTCAGGGTCCCTGACGGGTTGAGCGCCGCCGAGACGATGAACACGATGGGGAAGAGCGCCCAGACCAGGGCCAGAACGGCCAGCCCGTGTCGCCACCACATGCCACGTGATGCTGAACGCCGCGGGGGACTGACCTTCTCGACAGCGCGTGAGACCGCCAGTGGCTGGGCGTCAGAGATGCTCGACATCAGTTCACGTCCTCCAGAGCCTTGCTGCGGCGGAATCCTTGGTAGCTCATGAGCGCGACGATGAAGAAGATGAAGATGGAGACCGTCGCGGCCAGACCGTAGTTCGGGCTCACTCCGCTGAACGCCAGTCGGTAGGCGTAGGTGATGAGCAGGTCGCTCGAGCCGATGCTGCTGTTCGAGGCCTCAAACGGCCCACCCCCGGTCAACAGGTAGATCAGCCCGAAGTTGTTGAAGTTGAACGCGAACGAGGCGATCAGCAGGGGGCCCACCGCAATCAGGAGCAGCGGCATGATGATGGAACGCACGGTCCGCATCGCCGTGGCACCGTCGATTTTGGCTGCCTCGAGGACGTCGCCGGGGATGGACTGCAACGCACCCGTACAGACGATGAACATATAGGGGAACCCCAGCCACAGGTTCGTGATCAGGATGGCCGCCTTGGCCGCCCACGGATCACCTAGCCAGTCGATGTCCAGGTGCAGGATCTTGTTGATCAGGCCGTAGTCCTGGTTGAACATCGATGCCCAGACCAGCGCGGTCACGAACCCGGGCAGGGCGTACGGCAGGATCAGCAGCGAGCGGTACAGGCCCTTCCCCCTGAGCCTGGCGTTGTTGAGCAGCAGAGCCAGCAGCATCCCCAGAACAAAGGTGGAGACCACCGACACGACGGCGAACACGAAGTTCCACGCGAAGATCTTCAGGAAGCCTGAGCGCAAGGTGTCGTTCGTGAGCACGTCGCTGAAGTTCCTGAAACCGACGTTCTCCTTCCACCCCTGGGGGAAGGGACTGCCCTCACCGTCCTTCGGCACCCACCGCGCCTTGTCCGGTACGTAGGTCTTCTGCGTCGCACTGTCAAAGAGCGTGTCGGTCGCCTCGTCGTACGACACGTTCGCCTTGCCCTCGAAAGCCTCGCTCAGGCCTACGCGCTTGATGCCGCCGCCATCCTTGGTCGGCACCGCGAAGTCGTTGAGATCCTTGCGATCGTTGATCTGGACCGCCGTCAGGATCTGATAGCCCCTGGCCTTGGTGATCCGGCCGTTGTCCGCCTTCTCGACATCGGCAGCAGGCAGGTCACTCAAACCGTTCTTGTCGCCCAGAAACGTTGTGCCGGCGGGGTTGGTCAGTAGGTAGAAGGCCTCAGCCTTGAGGGGGTCGGCCCGCTGCCGCACTGCGACCGACAGCCTGTACCGCGACGTGTTGGGCACCTCACGCACCGAGTTGGCGATGATCGAGTCAACTGAGTCCTGCTTGCTGTACAGATGGCCGTCGCCGTAGTTCGTGAAGGATGTCGCCACGGTGTAGGCGATCGGCCAGATCTGCAGACCGACGAGCAGCACCAGACCCGGAAACAGGTACTTCAGCGGCACGGTTCCTCTGGTGCCGTAGACCACCAGGACGCACATGGCCACGAACGCGGCGGCGACGACACCGATCCACGTGCCCCGCTCGATCATCTTCTGCGCCACGATGCCGATGACACCCAGCGTGAGCGCGATCAGCAGCCACTTGACGACCAGGAGCCACACGGGGCTGGTGCCCGAAGGACGCCCGAGGGTCGCTTGCACGATCGTCGCACTGTCCGTCGGGCCCTTGGGGTCCCTTGGGCCTTTGTCCCTGCTGGTGTCCTGAATGTCCTGGGGGCTCATGCATCCTCCGAAGCTGCGTCCCGAAAGGGGGTGACCGATGGGCCGTTGGCGAACCGGTCAGGTGGCCGGCCACCAACGTGCGGTAGCCGGCCACCCGCCATACATCAGCCCTTGGCGATGTTGGCGACGATCTCCTTCTGAGCAGCGTCGAACCGTGCCTTGGGCTGTGCCTTGCCGGCAATGACGTCAGCAGCGGCCTGACCCAACGGACCCCACACCGAGTTCATGGCGGGGATGTTGGGCATCGGCTGGCCACCCTGTCCGGCCTCGAACCAGGCCTTGACGTCCGGGTCGGTCGCGGCGACCTTGTTGTACGCCGAGGTCAGTGCGGGCGGACGGAATCCACCCTCGAACAGCGCAACCTGGAGGTCCTCCTGCGGGACGTAGTTGGTGACGAACTCCTGCGCGAATGCCGCGTTCTTGGCCTTGGCCGAGACGTAGAACATCTGGACGCCCAGGAAGGGCTGCATCTTGCCGCCACCGGCAAGTGTCGGCAGCGGGCTGATGGCGTACTTGATGTTGGCCTTCTTGGCCTTGTCGATCGCCCACGGGCCGGTGATGAAGAACGGCACCTTGCCGCTGTCGAACAGCGCGTCGGCGTTTGAGCCGTCGACGTTCGTGGACAGGGCCTTCACCTTGCCCAGCGCCTGGAGCGCCATGGCACCCTTGATCGATCCGGGGCTGTTCACGATGACCTTGGTGGCGTCATAGCCGCCGTCGGCCTTGGTCGCGAAGATGCCGCCACCGAAGGCCTTGAGGTAGGGGTAGGTGAAGTAGGCGTTGCCGGTCTTTCCGACCTCCTGGAGCATGATGTTGGTCGCCTTGCCGGACTTCACCAGGGCCTGGCCCTCGCTGACCAGCTGGTCCATGGTGGTCGGAGCGGTCGGAGCCAGGTCGGTGTTGCGCACCAGGCCGATGTTCTCGACCGCGTAGGGAACGCCGTAGGACTGACCGTTGAACTTGGTCGCTGCGATCGCCTGCGGGGCGAACTGGGCGGCCACGTCAGCGGACAGGTTGACCGGCGCGACGGTGCCGTTCTGGACGAGCTCTCCCAGCCAGTCGTGCGCGCCGACGATGACGTCGGGGCCCTTGCCGACCTTGGTGGCGTCCTTGAACTGCTGACGCACGTCGGTCGCGACCTGAAC
Source organism: Actinomycetota bacterium (assembly GCA_039934065.1). GTDB lineage: Bacteria > Actinomycetota > Actinomycetes > Actinomycetales > Dermatophilaceae > UBA4719. The sequence goes on from JBDTMW010000004.1 coordinate 12,530, forward strand.
GGCGACCTTGATGCCGTTGGCCTTGCCGAACGCCTCGGCGGCGGTCCGGATCATGGGAGCGTGGTTGTCGTCGGCCCAGATCACCAGGTCGGCGGCAGCGTCACGGACGGGCGGGCCGGTCGTGGCCGGCGCCGGGGCAGCGGTGGTGGCCGACGCGGACGGTGTGGCGACTGGGGTCGTGGTCCCTCCGCAGGCGCTCATGAGGAGTGCCGCGACGCCGGTAATGGCCGCTGCACCAATTGCACGTTTGTGCACGATGTGTCTCCTTGAGATTGCTTCGGGCAGCCCTGCCGCGACCCGTGAAAGTGCGCTCAACCTAGCAAGTTCTTGCAAGGAATCGCAAGGTTCTTGCAAGAACTTGCAGGAAACGTTTGTATAACGGACCGGCAGAGGCCGGTCCGCGAGGGTATGCGACACCCCAGAATGTTGGCGCTGGGACGGCCGAATGGGGCAGAATGCCTAGGTATCCCGTGCGCACCTGCGCCTGGGTGATCCACTCCCCCTTTACAACGGATCGTCCGGCACGTTCCTGCCGGTGAAGGAAGGCTGACTCTCCATGGCAACAGTCAAGTTCGACAATGCAAGCCGGACCTACCCCGGCAACGACAAGCCCTCGGTCGACGGGCTCAACATCGACATCGCGGACGGTGAGTTCCTCGTCCTGGTCGGTCCCTCCGGCTGCGGCAAGTCCACAGCACTGCGGATGCTCGCCGGACTGGAAGAAGTCAACGTCGGCGACGTCTGGATCGGCGACCGCAACGTCACCGACCTGTCCCCCAAGGACCGCGACGTCGCGATGGTCTTCCAGAACTACGCGCTGTATCCGCACATGACCGTCGCCGACAACATGGGCTTCGCACTCAAGATCGCAGGGGTCAACAAGGCCGAGATCGCCAAGCGCGTTGCTGACGCTGCCAAGATCCTGGACCTCGAGGACTACCTCCAGCGCAAGCCCAAGGCGCTCTCGGGCGGCCAGCGTCAGCGCGTTGCCATGGGCCGGGCCATCGTCCGCAACCCGCAGGTGTTCCTCATGGACGAGCCGCTCTCGAACCTCGACGCCAAGCTGCGCGTTCAGACACGGACCCAGATTGCTTCTCTGCAAAGGCGACTGGGCGTCACCACGGTCTATGTCACCCACGATCAGATCGAGGCCATGACGATGGGCGACCGGGTCGCGGTCCTCAAGGATGGCATCCTGCAACAGTGCGACACCCCGCGCCGGATGTATGACCACCCCGACAACGTGTTCGTCGCCGGCTTCATCGGCTCTCCGGCGATGAACCTCTTCGACGTTCCGGTCGTCGATGGCGGCGTGAAGTTCGGTGCGGGCACCCACAAGATCGAGCGTGACGACCTTGCTGCGGCCGGCAGGGAAGTCACTCTCGGCGTCCGTCCTGAAGATCTCACGATCGTCACCGACGGTTCGGGGCTGGACGTCACCGTTGATGTGGTCGAGGAGCTCGGCGCCGACGCGTACATCTACGGCTCCACGACCGAGACCGCCGGTGAGATCAAGCCGATCATCGCGCGCGTCGACGGTCGGACCCCTCCGAAGAAGGGCGCCATCGTCAACCTCACGCCACGGGGCGGCCACGTGCACCTGTTCCATGCAGAGACCGGTCTGCGCATCGAGTAGCGCTGTCCCACATAGCCCAGAAGGTGGTGGTGTCCCTCGAGGACGCCGCCACCTTCTGCCATGTCCATGGGTGAGTGCGGCCCCAAACCCCAGCGCGTGGACGTGTCACCATGATCAGGTGGCACTTGAGATCACCGCAGCCAGGCCGGATCCCGCAATGCTCGACCTGCCGTGGTCGATGCCTTTGGAGGACTGGCCGACCGAGCTTCTTGCAGCACTCCCGCGCGGTATCTCCCGGCATGTCGTGCGGTTCGTCAAGCTTTCCGGCACGGTCATCGCGATCAAGGAGATCAAGGCAGACCTGGCCACCCGCGAGTACAACATGCTGCGTTTTCTCAACAAGGTCGACCAGCCCTGTGTCCTCCCCCTCGGCGTCATCAGTGGTCGCACCAGCCCCGACGGCCAGGAGCTGGACGCCTGCCTGATCACCCTTCACCTGCAGTTCTCGCTGCCGTATCGAGCGCTGTTCAGCCAGGGCCTGCGCCCGAACACGGCCCAACGGCTGATCGACGCCTTGGCGGTGCTTCTGGTCCGGCTGCACCTGGCGGGCTTCTGGTGGGGGGATGTGTCGTTGTCCAACACCCTGTTCCGCCGGGACGCAGGTGCGTTTGCGGCATACCTCGTTGATGCCGAGACCGGTGAGATCCGCAACAAGCTCTCTGTCGGGCAGCGTGAGCATGACCTCGAGATCGCCCGGGTCAACATCGCCGGCGAGCTGATGGACCTGGAGGCCGGAGGGTTCCTGTCCGACTCCGTCGATCCGATCGAGATCTCGGAGACCATCGTCGATCGCTATCGCAGTCTGTGGCGCGAGCTCACCGAGCGGGAGCGGTTCGAGCAGGGAGACCGGTGGCGCGTTGAGGAACGCATCCGTCGCCTGAACGGGCTCGGCTTCGACGTCGACGAGCTGTCGATCTCCACCGACATTGGTGGGACGACCATCCAGATTCAGCCGAAAGTCGTTGATGCAGGCCATCATTCGCGTCGGCTGTTTCGCCTGACCGGTGTCGACGTCGAGGAGAACCAGGCTCGGCGCCTGCTCAACGACCTCGATGCTTACCGCGCCTCCCAGGATCGGCAGAATGACGACGAGGAGTTGGTGGCCCATGACTGGCTGTCCCGGATCTATGAGCCGATCACCCGCGCCGTCCCGCGTGATCTGACCCGAAAGCTGGAGCCGGCCGAGGTGTTCCACGAGGTCCTCGAACACCGTTGGTACATGTCAGAGACGGCGGACCACGACATCCCCATCGACGCTGCCGTTGCCGACTACGTCAAGAACGTGCTTCCCGGAAAGCCTGATGAGGCAACGGTGCTCGGCGTCGACACGATCGCGATGCCGGTGGTGGCGATGTTCCCTGAGGGGCGGCACCGGCGATAGTTCGTCGTAGCCACATCACCCAGGTGACCGCGATGTTCCCGAACGCCACAACCGCGAACGGGTTGCGGGCCACCCTCAGAGGGCGCGGCGGCGAGCCACTTCATACAAGGTGACGCCGGTGGCGATACCGGCGTTGAGGGACTCCACGGCTGAGGACATCGGGATCGACACGATCTGGTCGCAGGTCTCGCCGACCAGCCGAGACAGGCCTTTGCCCTCGGACCCGACCACGATGACCAACGGCTCCTTGGCCAGCTGGAGGTCGGGAAGCTGTACATCACCGTCCATGTCGAGGCCCAGGACGAAGAAACCAGCCTTGCGGTATTCCTCGAGGGTGCGGGTGAGATTGCTGCACTGGGCGACCGGAATGCGAGCAGCCGCACCGGCGGAGGTCTTCCATGCGCTGGCAGTCATGCCCACCGAACGCCGTTCCGGCAGCACGACTCCGTGGCCTCCGAACGCCGCGACGGAGCGGATGATCGCGCCCAGGTTGCGAGGATCCGTGATGCCGTCAAGGGCGACGATGAGCGGTATGCCGGGCATCTCGGGGTTCACGAAGTCGGTCGGGTGCGCGTAGGCATAGGCCGGCACCTGCAAGGCCAGGCCCTGGTGGACTCCGCCGTCGGTGAGCCGGTCGAGCTCGCCGCGTGGAGTCTCCAGGATCGAGATGCTGCGGCCGGTGGCGATCTTGAGGGCCTCACGGACCCTGTCGTCCGACTCGAGTCGTCCGGCGACGTACATCGTGGTCACCGGGATGTCCGCACGCAACGCCTCAAGCACTGAGTTGCGGCCATAGACGATCTCGCTGGATCCCTTGGTCTTGCGAGTCGCGCCGGAGCCACCGCTGCGGGCGGGGCGGGCCCCGGGGGCGGCCGCCCGTTTGGCTCCACGGACTGCGCTCTTGTGCGCCGGGTGCTTGGTGCGCTCGGTGGCCTTGGGCGTCGCGCCGCGGGCTTCGAGACCCTTGCGTCGCTGCCCGCCGCTGCCCGCGCTGGGACCCTTCTTGGACCCGCGGATGGCGCCTCGGCGCTGAGAGTTTCCAGGCATGTTCGGTCGCCTTTCAGGCGTCGGTATGACGGGTCAGCGACCAGCGCGCGCCCGAAGCTGTGTCCTCGACAACGATGCCCGCTGCCGTGAGCTGATCGCGGATCTGGTCCGCGGAGGTGAAGTCGCGTTCCGCGCGGGCAGCCGCCCGGGCCTCGAGACGGTCCCGAACCAGCGCGTCCAGCGCTGGCTTCGCGTCGTCGGTGCCGGAGCCGAAGGAGGAGTGCCATTGCGGGTGAAGAGGGTTGACGCCCAGGACGTCGGTCATCGCGACAACCTGCAGGCCCAGCTGTCCGGCCACGTCCTCGTCACCCTCATCCAAGGCGGTGTTGCCGGCCCGCACGGTTTCGTGAATGACAGCCAGTGCCCCCGAGACGTTGAGGTCGTCGTCCATGGCTGCAGCGAACTCGGGGGGGAGCTCGGTGCCGTACTCGAAGTAGCCACTCCCGAGAGCGCGCTCCAGGAAGCCCTCGATCCGGTCGACCGCCGCCTCCGCCTCGCGAAGTGACCCCTCGTGATACTCGATGGTGGAGCGATAGTGCGCCGCGCTCAGGTAGTAGCGGATGGCGAGCGGGCGCGCGACCTTGGTGATCTCGCTGACCAGCAGCGCGTTGCCCAGCGACTTGCCCATCTTCTCGCCGCTGACGGTCACCCACGCGTTGTGCAACCAGTAGTTGGCGAAACCAAGGCCCGCAGCACGCGACTGCGCCTGTTCGTTCTCGTGGTGCGGGAACCGCAGGTCGACGCCCCCGCCATGGATGTCAAAGGTGTCGCCAAGATACTTGCGCGCCATGGCCGAGCACTCCAGGTGCCAGCCAGGACGACCCCGCCCGTATGGCGTGGGCCAGCTCGCCGTCTCGGGCTCACCGGCCTTGTGGCCCTTCCACAAGGCGAAGTCTCGCGGGTCGTGCTTGCCGCGCGGGTCGGCGTCCGCAGCGGCCTCCATGTCGTCGATCCGCTGGTGGGTCAGCTCTCCATAGGCGGGGTAGCTGCGTACGTCGAAGTAGACATCGCCGCTGCCGTCCTGCGCCGCATAGGCGTGACCCTTCTCGATGAGGGTCTGCATGATCTCGTGCATCTCGGTGATGTGACCGGTTGCCCTCGGCTCATAGGTCGGTCGCAGGACACCGAGCAGGTCCAGCACATCGTTGGTGGCGCGCTCGTTGGCATAGCTCCACGCCCACCACGGCGTCCCTGCCTCGGCCGACTTGGCCAGGATCTTGTCGTCGATGTCGGTGACGTTGCGGACCAGCGTGACGTCGAAGCCGTGCCCCCGGGTGAGCCAGCGGCGCAGAATGTCGAACGCCACGGCGAACCGGACATGCCCGATGTGGGGAGCACCCTGGGTCGTGAGCCCGCAGACGTAGATGCCGGCCTTGCCCTCGTTGATCGGGACGAAGTCGCGCAGCTCCTGGGCAGCTGTGTCATACAGTCGGATGCTCACCCGCCAAGGTTACCGGCGAGCCGACTGCCCCCGCGCCAGTCGTCGGCGCACATGGTGGTCAGAAGTCAGGGTGCGGGGAAGACGAGCGCCGTGGCGATGGCTGCGAGGCCCTCGCCACGACCGGTGAGTCCGAGCCCGTCGGTGGTCGTCGCCGAGATCGACACCGGAGCCGACACCGCGGCGCTCAACACCGCCTGAGCCTCGGTACGACGCGGGCCGAGGCGTGGGCTGTTGCCCACGATCTGGATCGCGATGTTGCCGATGACGTAGCCGGACTCGGCCACGATCTGCGCCGCCTTGGCCAGCAGCACGACACCAGCGGCTCCGGCCAGCTCTGGACGGTCGGTGCCGAAATGAGTGCCCAGATCTCCGACCCCGGCGGCAGAGAAGATCGCGTCGCAGGCAGCGTGTGCGGCCACGTCGGCATCCGAATGACCGGCCAGTCCCCGCTCACCCGGCCAGATGAGTCCCGCCAGCGACAACGTCCGGGCGTCGTCGGCGAACGGATGCACGTCCACGCCGATCCCGATGCGAGGTGTGGGCGCCGAGCCGGCGCTCGGACCGCCAGAGGGCAGATCGGACGGGGGCCGCACGCTATTGGGCATAGTGGACATCCTGCAGCAGCGCGGTTGCGACGGCGAGGTCGGCTGGGGAGGTGATCTTGAGCGCATGCAGATCGCCGGGGACAACGCGCACGTGTTCGCCGATCCGCTCGACCAGACCGGCGTCATCGGTGGCCGAGTCCCGGTTGGCGTAGGCCCGCTCGAGCACCTCACGCAGGAAGCCCTGGGGAGTCTGTATGCCCCGTAGCGTCTCGCGATCAGGAGTTGCCGTCACGTGACCCTGTGCGTCAACAACCTTGATCGTGTCGGTGATGGGCAGGCCGGGCACGACGGCGGAATGGCCGGAGCGCACGGCGTGGATCACCCGGGCGAACAGGTCCGGCGGTGCCAGGCACCGGGCGGCATCGTGGACCAGGACGATGCCATCGTCGGGGCGCAGCGCCGCGAGTCCGGCCAGCACCGAGGCCGACCGGTCGGCGCCGCCGGCCACGACATCGACGCGGGGGTCTGGACCGGCAAGGTCGCCGGCCTGGGCACAGTAGGAGGTGGGCGCCACGATGATCACATGTCCCACGTCGCCACAACCCAGGACGCCCCGCAGCGCGTGAGCCAGTAACGGCTCCCCGCACAACGGGGCGAATGCCTTGGGCATGCCAACGCCGAGCCGCACGCCAGCACCGGCTGCGACCAGAACTACGGCAACGTTCAGGAGGCGAGAACCTCGTCGAGGATGGCCTCAGCCTTGTCCTCGTTGGTCTTCTCGGCGAGCGCGAGCTCGGAGACGAGAATCTGGCGGGCTTTTGCCAGCATGCGCTTCTCGCCAGCGGAGAGGCCACGGTCCTTGTCACGACGCCACAGGTCGCGCACCACCTCGGCCACCTTGATGACATCACCGGAGGCGAGCTTCTCGAGGTTGGCCTTGTAACGACGCGACCAGTTGGTCGGCTCCTCGGTGTGCGCAGCACGCAGTACGTCGAAGACGCGTTCCAGGCCCTCGGGGCCAACGACGTCGCGGACACCCACCAGGTCGCAGTTCTCGGCGGGGACCTCGATGGTCAGGTCGCCTTGGGCGACCTTGAGCACCAGGTACATCTTTTCTTCGCCCCTGACGGTGCGAGTCTTCATTTGTTCGATCAATGCCGCACCGTGGTGCGGGTATACAACCGTCTCGCCGACCTTGAAAGCCATCTGCTTTGTACCCCTTTCGCGACCTTAAGGATAGCACGGCAGAACGACATCTCAGAAACCGACGAGCCGACGTTTCTGCAGGTCAGAGCCATTATGAACCCAAATTTGATGGCATTTGCTGTATTGACAGAAGGGCAATTCACGTGCATCGCGGGGGGTCAGGTCCGTCTTTTTACGTATATCGCGCCAGTCGTGTCTGTCGTTGCGTTCCGCCGCCGAGGGCCGCCCGGTAGGCTGCCACGGGTGAAGCGTCGATCCCCCAGACTGGCCAGAACCCCCCTGCTCAAGGGCACCCCAGCCAACCCTGTTCTCGCGGCCGCAGCCCTGTCCGGGGTCTTGGTCCTCTCGGGCTGTCAGGTCATGTCGCCCATCCAGACCAACGTGCCCTACCAGCCTGCCGACGGAGTCGCGGTCGACCTGGGCGAGGTGCAGATTCGCGACCTGCTGGTCGTCTCCCGCGCCAAGGGAGAGGTGGGCACACTCTCCGGGATGGTGGTCAACCAGGGTGCCAGCGGCGTCACGATCACCTTCGCGACCGGCTCCGACGGCAGCTCGGCCTCCGCCGTGGCCCCGGCGGACAGCCAGACGCGGCTCTCGGGGGTGCCGGGCGGCGAGTCGGTCAGCCTCCCCGCCATCGGCGCGGCCCCCGGTGGCATCGTCAAGATCGTGATCAGCACCCCTGCCAGCGGCGCGTCCGAGGTGTCGGTGCCGGTCCTGCCGCCGGACGGCTACTACGCCACCATCACCCCAGCCCCGCCCCAGACCACTGGCCCCTGAGCCCGCCTCCCAGGGTCCTGTCGGCTCGGCTCACAGGATCAGGGGTTCTCGAACTTGTAGCCCAGACCACGCACGGTGACGATGAACCGCGGGTTCGGCGGGTCAGGCTCAACCTTGGCTCGCAGACGCTTGACGTGGACGTCCAGCGTCTTGGTGTCACCGACGTAGTCGCTGCCCCATATCCGGTCGATCAGCTGGATCCGGGTCAGCACCCTGCCGGAGTTGCGCAGCAGCATCTCGAGGAGCTCGAACTCCTTGAGCGGCAACGAGGCGGGCACCCCGTTGACGGTGACCGTATGCCGCTCGACGTCCATCCGCACCGGACCAGACTCCAACGTTGAGGGCATCAGATCTTCGGGCTCATGGCCTCGACGCAGGACCGCCTTGATCCTGGCCAGGAGCTCACGGCTGGAGTACGGCTTGGTGACATAGTCGTCCGCCCCGATCTCGAGACCCACGACCTTGTCAATCTCGCTGTCCTTGGCGGTCAGCATGATGACCGGCACGGACGAGCGCTGCCGCAGGGCCCGGCATACGTCCATGCCTGACAGGCCTGGCAGCATCAGGTCGAGCAGGACCAGGTCGGCGCCTGACCGGTCGAAGTCGGCCAGCGCCGCGGGCCCGGTGCCGGCCACCGACACCTCGTAGCCCTCCTTGCGCAGCAGGTAGGACAGAGGGTCGGAGAACGACTCCTCGTCCTCGACCAGCAGGATGCGCGTCACCGGGTCACCTCTCGCGTGCGGTGGTCAGGGTTGGGGAGCTCCGACGGGCCGGCTGGCATGACATGGGACGTGTCCTCACCCGCGGGTGCTTCTGGCAGCCGCATCGTGAACGTCGAGCCGTGGCCCTCCTCGCTCCAGACCGTGACCTCGCCGCCGTGGTTGGCGCAGATGTGCTTGACGATGGCCAGGCCCAGACCGGTGCCCCCGGTATCTCGGGACCGGGCAGCATCGATGCGATAGAACCGCTCGAAGATCCGCGCCTGCTCGCTCTCATGGATGCCGTGGCCCTGGTCGGTCACCGCGACCTCCACCAGGCCCTCTTCGGAACGCACGCTGACCGCGACCCGGGTGCCGGACTCGGAGTAGTGGATGGCGTTGCCGACGAGGTTCCGGATGGCGGTGGTGAGCAGGTCAGCGTCCCCGAACACATAAACACCGGATGTCAGCGACGTCACGATGTCGACATCGTGGGACTCGGCCACCAGCAGGCACTGCTCGACGGCCGCGGTGGCCGCCGCACCGACGTCAACCAGCTCGGGCTCGTGCAGGGTGTCGGCGACCTGAAGACGTGAGAGGTCCACGATCTCCTGGACCAGGCTGGTGAGGCGGGTGCTCTCCACCTGCATCCGGCGGGCAAAGCGCGCCACCGCCTCGGGATCGTCCTTGGCTTCCAGGACTGCCTCGGCGAGCAGGGCCAGACCGCCGACCGGTGTCTTGAGCTCGTGGCTGACGTTGACCACGAAGTCGCGACGGACCTCCTCGACCCGGCGGGCCTTGGTGCGGTCGTCGACGAGCAGAAGGACGAACGCGCTGCCCAGCGGGGCCACCCGCGCGCCGACGGTCATCCGGGCACGGCCCAGCGGACCACGGGGCAGATCCAGCTCGACCTCCTGGATCTCACCGTCACGCCTGACCTGCCGGGCCAGATTGCGAAGCTCGTCGTGGACCAGGTTGTCCTCGCGAACCAGGCCGTAGGCCACCGCCCATGGGCTGCTGCTCACCACCGCGTCGGCAGCGTCGAGCACGATCGCCCCGGAGCGCAGAACGGCAAGGACGGCAGACACGCCGGCCGGAAGGGTGCGGGGATCCGGAGGCTGCGACTCGCGGCGCTGTGAGCGGTCCGACAGGCGGACCGAAGCCACTGAGACGGCACCGATCGCCAGGCCGAGCAAGCCGCCGAGAATTGCCTCGATCGTGGGATCCACAACACTCAGGGTACTGACGGCCGGTCCCATTTTCGGACCATCAACCCCATCCGGGCGCACGGCCACCTACTGTTCACCTCAACACCGAAGACCGTTCACCGTGAGGTGCGACCTTCGGTAGACACGCGGGCGCTGCGTGCCCGGCATACACGCGTCCCGAAGACCAGAGGGGAACCATGCGCAATACCTTCCACGAGGACCTGGACAAGATCTCCGACCAGCTGGTCGAGATGACCCGGCTTGCCGGGTCAGCCATGTCCCGGGCGACCACCGCACTGCTGGACGCCGACCTGCACCTGGCCGAGACGGTCATCGCCGCGGACGAGCAGATCGACGCGCTGCGCAAAGATCTCGACGACCGCGCCATCGACCTGCTGGCGCGTCAGCAGCCGGTGGCCACGGACCTACGCATGGTCGTCACCGCGATGCGGATGAGCTCCGACCTCGAGCGGATGGGTGACCTCGCCCGGCATGTCGCCAAGGTGGCCCGGCTGAGGTACCCGAACTCCGCGATCCCCCCGGTGATGCGCTCCACCGTCCTGGAGATGGGCCAGGTAGCCGCACGGATCGTGGCCAAGACCGGGTCGGTCATCGCCGGCAAGGACATCGAGTCGGCGCTCGCCCTCGAGCGCGACGACGACGACATGGACCGCCTGCACCGGGACATCTTCAACATGCTGATGGACGACAAGTGGACGGCCGGCACCGAGGCGGCGGTCGACGCGACACTGATCAGCCGCTACTACGAGCGGTTCGCCGACCATGCAGTCTCGGTGGCGCGCCGGGTCGTCTATCTGGTCACCGGAGAGTGGCAGCCCGACTACGCGCTGGACAACGAAGAGGAGTAGCCCGCCGGGATCAGCGGCCTTGGTTGGCGACAGCCGCCGCGGCGGCCTTGGCGGCCTCTGGGTCGAGGTACTCCCCGCCCGCGATGAGCGGCTTGAGACTGTCGTCGAGGTGGTAGATGAGCGGCATACCGGTGGGGATGTTGAGACCTGAGATGGCCTCGTCACTGATGCCGTCAAGATGCTTCACGATCCCGCGCAGGCTGTTGCCGTGGGCGGCGACCAGGACGGTCAGGCCGGCACGCAGGTCGGGCACGATCGCGCTCTCCCAGTAGGGCAGCATCCGGGCGATGACGTCCTTGAGACACTCAGTGGCGGGCGGGCCACCCTCGATGTCGGCATATCGCGGGTCGTGTGCCTGGCTGAACTCGTCATCGACGGGCTGCGGCGGCGGCGGGACGTCGAAGGATCGGCGCCAGGTCATGAAGAGCGTCTCGCCGTACTCCTCGAGTGTCTGCTTCTTGTTCTTGCCCTGCAGCGCTCCGTAGTGCCGCTCGTTCAGCCGCCACGAACGTTTCACCGGGATCCAGTGACGGTCGGCGGCATCCAGGGAGATGTTGGCGGTGTTGATGGCCCGACGTTGCAGCGAGGTGTGCACGACGTCGGGGAGCAGGCCGGCGCCCTTGAGCTGCTGGCCGCCGTGGAGCGCCTCGGCCCGGCCCTTGTCGGTCAGGTCGACATCGACCCAGCCGGTGAACAGGTTCTTGGCGTTCCACTCGCTCTCGCCATGACGCAGAAGAATGAGCGTGAAAGGTGCGGAAGCGTCCATGCCTACGAGTCTATTTGCTCGTCCTGACCGGGCTCGAGCAGGTGGCGGAAGGCCTCGAGGTTGCGGGTGGACTCACCTCGCGCGCTGCGCCAGGCCCACTCCTTCTTCATCGACTCCAGGAAGCCCATCGCGAGCAGCTCGTTGAACGCGCCGTCGGCAGCCGCCAGGACGACGCCGAAGATCTGATCCAGGTATGCCGCGTTCGCGGCTTCCAGCGGCACGCGCCCGGTCACGTAGACGTCGCCGGACTTGTCGATGGCGTACGCGAGGCCAGGCAGCTTGAGGTTGCGGCGCAGCAGGTAGTGGTAAACGGCCTCATGGTTCTCGTCGGGGTTGCGCACGACGAACGCAGAGAGCGACAAAGCGGCGTCGCCGACGACGAGGGAGCACGCCGTGGTGAGCTTCTTCTCGCCGGGCAGCGTGACGACCAGCTCCCCCGGACGCCGACCGGGCTCCCACTCGATGCCGGCCTCGTCAAGGAAACGACACACCTTAACCAGGACTGCCTCTCCGGAGCCCGAACCGTCATCGGTGTCCGGAGCGTCTGCAGTCACCGGCTCAACACGTCCGGGACGATGCTGAGATGCGGTGCATTCTCGATCGGAGGGGGGGCTGGGGCTGTGATGGCGGCCGTGGCCTCGCTGTAGACCTCAAGCAGCCGGTCGGTCGTTGCCGCCCAGCTGAACTGCGATGCGTGCTGAAC
>JBDTMW010000005.1:0-24673 GCA_039934065.1 Actinomycetota bacterium
GATCCCCGCCATGTTGGCCAGCCCGTTGGTGCCGAGCTCGAAACGATCAGGCACGTCATCGGACGATGGCTCGAGCTTGTCGGGGCGCAGTGTCTCCAGCAGCCGAGGGGAGGCCACGACGGCCCCGGCATGCGGACCGCACCACTTGTAGGCGGAGAGGGCAATCAGGTCGGCACCCAGCGCAGACATGTCCAGCCGGAAGTGGGGCGCCGCGGCGACGGCGTCGACATACGTCAAGGCCCCTGCATCGTGGGCGATCTCGGTGATCGCTGCGACATCCGGGATGGTCCCGATCAGGTTCGACGCCGCTGCCACGGCAACGAGCTTCGTCCGCGAGGTGATCAGCTCGGCATACTGTCCCGCGGGGAGATCGGTGGTCTGCGGGTCGATGCGGGCCCAGCGCACGGTGACTCGGGCGGATGCCGCAGCCTGCACCCATGGCCGTACGTTGGCATCGTGATCCAGCTCGGAGAGAACGATCTCGTCGCCGGACTCCCACGTCTTGGCCAGGGTCCCCGCCATGCGATAGGTCAACGTGGTCATGTTGGGCCCGAGAACAACCCCACCGGACTCACCGCCGACGAGATCGGCGACCGCCTCACGGGCGTCGGCGATCAGCTCCATGGATCGACGGCTGGAGGCGAAGGGACCGTGCACGTTGCTCAGTCCTGAGCGATGGGCCTCGGAGATCGCGTCGATCACTACCTCCGGCACCTGTGTCCCGCCCGCGCCGTCAAGGTAGGCCGCGCCGTTCTTGAGCGCTGGATACTGCGAACGAATGCCTTCGGTGTCCCATGTCGTGTCCATGGGACCGAGCATGCCTGATCTGGACGTGGACGGCGCACCCGCCCGGCGCGAAGGGCTGCAACTGCTCTCCGTTCATTCCTGAACGTGGCGCGCTATCGGCCGTCCGAACGATGCCCACTCGCCCGTTCGGGTGAATTTGACGCGTTGTTTCCCAACTGCCAGACGTGGACGTCAACACCGGGCATCGTGAAGCAATGGACAGCGATGCGCTTGAACAGCTCTTGTCGGAGGTCGACGGCTCCTGCCCGATGTCGGTGACCGTGGCAGCCGATGAAGGCAACAAGGTCGTTCTGGCAAGACGTGTCACCGAGAACGACTGGCGACTGACGTTGGAGGGCACTGGCTCTCTCGCCGGCCAGCTGGAGTCGGTCGTCGACGCCGCACCCGAGGGTGCACAGGGCACCTGCAAAACCGTGGGGCGGCTGGGCCGTGATCATGTCCGCCTGGAGATCGGCTGCCGCGGCCCGCACCTGTTGACCAGATTGCTGCAGGTCGTCGTCGACGACCACGCGGCCGCGCATCCGCCAGTGCACCTTCAGGCAATTCTCCGCGTCGACGACTTCATGCGCCCACGTCGTATCGACCTGTTGTTGCCGCCGAGGGAGAGCCCGACGAGCCGCACGGTGTCGGGACTGCTGGCGATGGTGCCGGCTCAGTCCGTCTGAGCCAAGTAGGGCATCCGGGCCTCCTGGTGTTCAGACGCGGACGAAACGGACCCGCCAGGCTTCTGGACCCTGCTCGAGGTAGTCGACGTCGAACACCCCCGGCGCGCGCTCTTCGACCTGAGCCAGGAGCGGCAGCGGGTCATGCGGAGCGATGAGGACCATCCCGCTCCCAGGTCCCACCGAGTCCAGCGCGCCGAAGATCGTGGCATGCCGTATGGCGTGCGGCACCTCCCGCGCGTCGAGCACCGGCAGGACTCCCGCAGGGTCCTGCTCGCCGCAGCCACACTCGCCGCCGCATCCACCCTTGGGCTCAGTTTGGGCGCTCTCGTCGTGGTTGTGGCCGCCCAGCAGCTCATGCATGCCGCCCAGGATGTCTGCCAGTGAGACCTCGCTGGAGCCGGCCAGGAGCGGCAGGATCTGCTCGTTCTCCTTGACCAGATGTGCGTCGAAAAGAGTCCGAAGCGCCTGCGCGCTGGCCGCGGCACGTACGGGGCCCGTCGCGTGCTGAACAGCCTCGACCAGCTCGATGAGGTCGCGGTGCTCGGCGAGCATGGCGTCGACCAGCAGCCGGGCGCGGGGATCCTGGTGGGCCTTGGGGTACATGGCCTGCTCCTCCGCAAGCGCGTGCGGGACCAGCTCGGCCCGGCACCAGCCCACCAGGGCCTCGGCGGCCACGTCGGCGCCGGGCAGGTCGCCGCGGACGGCTGCGTCGATCAGGGTCTCCACCTGGACCGCCAAGGCGCCGGCCAGCTGTGCGTGATGGTCCTTGACGGCTTCGACCGCCTGCGCGTCAGCAGCGCTGGTTGCGACAACGACCGTGCTCATGGGATCTCCTACGACTGGGCGCGATGAGGGACCTCACGGTGCCTCGGCCCGCCGCGATTGGCAAAGCCTGCCTGAAGTTTATTACACTTCGTTCCGTGAAAACTAATCAGGGGTCAACGACGGTCCCGCGGCCCGGATACGGACCGCTTCCGACGGCGCAGGCAAACCGACGCCGGACCCAGCTCTCCTCTGCCCGCGCAAGCATCCTGGACGTCCTGATCGACCAGCCCGAGCCCTGCACGGTGGCAGCTCTTTCGGAGTTGATTCGCCAGCACCCCAACACAATCCGCGAACATCTCGACGGACTGGCGCAGGACCGCCTGGTCGTCCGGACTCGTGCCGAAGGCCAGGCCCGCGGGCGTCCTGCCTGGCTGTACACCGCCTCACCCGATGCCGGCACGGAGCCAGGTTCCAGGGAGTACGCCGCTCTTGCATCTGCGTTGGCCGCACAGATCGCCCGGTCCAGCCGCCAGCCGCACACCGACGCCGTCGACGCCGGCAGGATGTGGGGTGCTGAGCTGGCGAGGCAGTCCCAGGTCAGGCAAGGCCTGACGAGCGACCCCGCGGTCATCGAGAGCAACCCTGCCCGCGCAGCGGCTGCGCCACGTGGCTTGTCCGTCCGCCGCGAGGTGGTGAGCCTGCTGGATGAGCTCGGGTTCGCCCCGACCACGGACGCCCGCGCCCGGATCGTCAAGCTGCGCCGCTGCCCCTTGCTCGAGGCTGCCCACCAGCAGACGGAGGTCGTCTGCGGGGTCCATCTCGGAATCGTGCGCGGCGCCCTCGAACAGCTGGGCAACGACCCGGGACAGACGGAAAGAACGTCACTTCAAGCCTTTTCGGAGCCAGGGGCCTGCCGCCTGGACCTGCTCCCCCGGGGCGGGAAGGCCACGTGAAGCACCAGTTCGTCCGCTCGCTCGCCACCACCGCTCCCCCCACCAGAACGGTCGCCGCCGCATGACACTCGCACCCGGGACCCCGATGACGTTGCGCGACCGAACCAGATGGCACCTCGGGGCCAACGCGCCGGTCGCCGGTTGGCTCGTGGCGCTTCTTGTGATCAGCGTGGGCCACACCTATGTCACCGAATCCCACTGGCTCATGGTGCACCTGCTGCTGCTTGGTGCTGTCACCAACGCGATCTTCGTCTGGAGCTCTCACTTCGCGGACGCACTTCTGCGGCGCCGCGCCACCTCTGGATCGCGGCGTTGGCAGGTCGCGAAGCTGCTGGCCCTGAACGTCGGCGTTCTCACGGTCGTGGCAGGCATGGTGGGCGCCGTGTGGAACCTGACGCTGGTCGGGTCAGTGGTCGTGGGCGCTGCAGCCGCGGCACATGGCGTCACGCTGGCCCTCCAGGCCCGGACGGCGCTGGCTTCGCGCTTCGGAGCAACGGTGCGCTACTACATCTACGCGTCACTGACCCTGCCGATCGGAGCCGGGCTGGGCGCCGAACTGGCGCGTGACCCGGTCGAGCCGTGGCACGGACGGTTAGTCATCGCACACATCACCCTCAATCTGCTGGGCTGGATCGGCCTCACCGTGATGGGCACACTGGTCACCCTCTGGCCGACGATGTTGCGCACCCGAATCGCCGAGGGTGCCGAACGTGTTGCGCACCAAGCACTTCCGGTCCTTGTCGTCTCCGTCGTCGTCACTGTCACGGGTGCCCTCTTCGGGTTGCAGACGCTGGCTGCGGCCGGGGTGGCAGGGTATCTGGCCGGAGTCCTCTGGGCCGCCCGGCCGCTGGCTCAGGTGGCCCGCAGCAAGGCGCCATCGGCCTATGCCACGTGGTCGGTGATGGCGGCGGTGATCTGGCTGGCTGGGTCACTCATCGGCCTGGTCGCCGTGTTGCTCAGCAGCCCGACATGGCAGCTGGTCACCGAACATCTGGAGCTGTTGATCACTCCCCTGGCCGCCGGGTTCGCTGCGCAGGTGGTGCTCGGCGCCATGTCATTCCTGGTTCCCGTCGTCCTTGGCGGCGGGCCAAACATCGTGCGAGGAACACAGGCACGAATGGACAGCGGCAAGGCGTTTCGGCTCGTGGTCATCAACGCTGGCCTCCTCATGAGCGTCCTGCCCCTCCCGGGCCAGGTGCGGCTGCTGGTCTCGGTCCTCGTACTGGGCGCGTTCACCGCGTTCCTGCCGCTGTTGTTCTGGGCGGTGCTGTATGCCGTGCGAACGAAACGCGTCTCGGGCAAGAGTCCCCTCGACCGAACGCCCAAGCAGCCACTCTGAGCCTGGCCGGCGTGCGCTGCCTTACCGTGTGTCACATGGGCACGAGCGCGGCAGAGCACTGGGACACCATCTACGGGACGAAGGCCACTGACGAGGTGAGCTGGTTCCAGCGACAGCCCACGACATCCCTGCGGCTGCTCACCTCGGTGGCGCCATCTTCAAACAGCCTCATTGATATCGGCGCCGGAGCATCGACGCTTGCTGACTCGCTGCTCCTGGCCGGGTGGTCGGACCTCACGGTGCTCGATGTGTCCGCTGCTGCCCTGGCCCTGGTGCGCGACAGGGTTGCGGTCATGGTCCGCGACCACGCCAGCGACGAGTTCGGCCAGAGACGGCGGTCGGCGTCATTCGTCGTGGCGGACGTGCTGTCCTGGAAACCTGAGCGCACCTACGCTGCCTGGCACGATCGGGCAGTGTTCCACTTCCTGGTCCGACCCGAGCAGCGCGAGCAGTACGTCGCCACGGCCTCGCGTGCTGTCCTCCCCGGGGGGGTCCTGGTGCTCGGCACCTTCGCCGCAGACGGCCCGACCCAGTGCTCGGGGCTGGCTACGTCCCGCTACAACGCCGACGCCTTGACCGCAGTCTTCGCGTCGGGCTTCACCTTGGAGCACTCCGAGCGCGAGGAGCACGTGACTCCGGGCGGCGCCGTCCAACCCTTCACCTGGGTTGTCCTCCGCCGCATCTAGCGACAATGGAGAGGCAGGGACGCGAAGGTCGAGGGCGGATTGTCGGTCGGTCGGTCGACCACTAGAGGCTTTGGTCCCTAGCGGGCTGCCCTGTTGAAGGGGCAACGTAGTGGCTGAATCTGAGGAGGATCACGTGAGTCGTCTGAAACGCTCCAGTCATGGCTCCAGTCATGACTAACACGTCAGGCTCCGTCTCACCGGGCACCACGATGCTGGACGCGGTCCATCTCACCAGACGCTTCGGCGACCGCGTTGCCGTCGACGATGTGACCTTTCATGTGGCGCACGGAGAGACCTACGGCCTGCTCGGTCCCAACGGCGCCGGCAAAACCACCACCATCCGCCTGGTCTGCGGCCTGCTGTCCGCGCATGGCGGCGAAGTCACGGTTGCCGGCATGCCGGTCAGCACGACGGCGCCGAAGTCGAAAGCCCAGATCGGGTACGTGCCACAGGACGTGTCCCTGTACCCGGACCTGACCGCCCGGGAGAACCTGACCTTCTTCGGGCGGCTCTATCGAATGAGCGGAACGGGACTGCGCCACCGGGTCGACGAGGTCCTGGAGCTGATCGACCTTTCGGATCGAGGCAACGATCGGGTCGAGTCCTACAGCGGGGGTATGAAGCGGCGGCTCAACATCGGCGCCAGCCTGCTCCACCGGCCCAACCTCCTCGTCCTGGACGAGCCGACCGTCGGCGTCGACCCCCAGAGCCGGCACGCCATCCTGGAGAGCATCCGCGCGCTCGGGTCTTCCGGCCTCGCAGTGGTCTACACCACGCACTACATGGAGGAGGCCGAGAAGCTCTGCGACCGCATCGGCATCATCGACCACGGTCACCTGATAGCCGAGGGAACCAGCCGTGAGCTCGTTGCGCAGGTAGGCCAGAAAGACCGAATCACCATGTCTGCCAACGGTTCTCTGACCGCATTTGCTGAGGCTTGCCGCTCGATGGAAGGCATCGAACGCGTCGACGTGACGGACTCATCGGTCCAGCTCCTCGCCGAGGACGGACGGCTCCGGCTGCCGCAGGTGCTCGAGGCGGCGAGCCGGACCGGCACCTCGGTGCGGTCGGTCGAGGTCGACGAGCCTGACCTGGAGGCGGTCTTCCTCCACCTCACCGGCACGGCCCTGCGGGAGTGAGCGATGAGTGCCGTGCTTGCCATCGCCCTCAAGGACCTGCGCCAGCGACTCCGTGACCGGTCGGCCATCGTGCTGGGTTTCGTGGCTCCCCTGGCCGTCGCCTGGCTGATCAGCATGGCCTTCGGGTCGGTCGCCACATTCCACGCCAGCGTGGCAGTCGTCGACCTCGACAAGGGCCCGGTCGCCGCCGGGTTCACCTCATTCGTGAAGAGCCCGGACCTCGCCGGGCTGCTCACGGTGAAGTCGGCGGCCACCGAAGCGGACGCAAGGGCGATGGTCAACAAGGGCGACCTCGGCGCAGCGTTCGTCATTCCTCGGGGGTTCTCCGCTGCCGTCACAGCCGGGAACGGCCGTCCCATCACCATCCTGGCCAGTGTCGACTCGTCGATCGCCGGGCAGGTAGCCCGCTCCTTGGCCGAGTCGTACACAGCACAGATCGAGGCCGTCCAGCTGTCCGTCAAGACCGCAGTGGTCTCCGGGGCTCCCCCCGCCTCGATCGAGAAGCTGGCGGCCGAGGCAGCAACCTTGCAGATTCCCGAGCGGGCGGTGTCGCAGGCCTCCGGCGCGAAGACGTTGACCGCCATCAACTACTACGCGCCGGCAATGGGCATCTTCTTCAGCTTCTTTGCCATCGGTTTCGGCGCGCGAGGCTTCTTCCTCGAGCGCATCGGGGGGACGCTGGATCGACTCGCTGCTGCCCCGATCGGGCCGGGCACGATCCTGCTGGGCAAGTCTCTGGCCACCTTCGTCTACGGGATGGCAAGTCTCGGCACCGTCGCGCTCGTCACGACGCTGGTCTTCGGGGCGTACTGGGGGCCACCACTGGCCGTGACGGCGCTGATCGTGGCCCTCGCCCTGACCCTCGTCAGCCTGACGGCGCTGGTGATCACGGCGGCGCGGACGGAGCGGCAGTCGGAGGGCTTCGCGTCGATTCTGACGTTCGGCTTGGTCTTGCTCGGCGGCAACTTCATCTTCGTCGGCGGTGCGCCCGAGATGGTGCGCACCCTCGCGTTGTTCACCCCCAATGGGTGGGCCCTGCGGGCACTGACCGACTTCTCCGGCGGCGCCGACTGGACCGCAGCGGTGACGCCCCTGATGGCGATCCTTTCCTTCGCGTTCGCCACTGGGCTCGTGGCCTTCGGGCTGCGACGACGGCTGGTGAACCAATGACCGCCCTGGCCCTCGCAGCGGCCGAGCTCAAGCGGGTGACACGAGACCGGACATTCATGTTCTTCGTCGTTCTGCTGCCGATCCTGGTCATCCTGCTGGTCGGAGTGACGACCTCCAGCAGCTCGAACATCCGCATCGGGCTGGTGCCAGGCCGGGCCACCCCGCTGGCAACGCAGCTCGTCGCCGACCTTGAAGCGGACTCCGCGGTCACGACCAAACGGTTCTCCACCCGGGCGGAGGGCGTTGATGCGCTACGCCGAGGCGAGCTACAGGCGTTGGTGGTGGTCCCCACGACTCTTGACGCCGACCTGCAGTCCGGTGGCGTCACACAGATTCCGGTACTCGTGTCGGGAGCGATCGAGAACAGCCAGGCAGCGGTGACCGGCATCAGCTCAGTCGTCGCCCGTCACGGCGCGACGGTCCAGGCCGCAACGTTTGCGACCACCCACACAAGCCGCAGCTTTGCGGAGAACCTTGCAGCGGCCCGGTTGCTGCAAAGTGGCACACCGGCCATGGCGGTCCGCACTGAGGTCGTCAACAGCAAGAGCGAGATCTTGCCCGCGGGCTACAGCTACAGCGCGCCGACGATGCTGGTCCTGTTCGTGTTCCTCAACGCGCTGGCCGGGGGCGCTGCGATCATCCAGACCCGCAGGTGGGGGATCTTCTCGCGTGCCCTCGCGGCACCACTTCGACCACGTGACCTGGTCCTGGGCGAGGGCATCTCCACCCTCGCGCTGGCGCTCATGCAGTCCGTGCTCATCGTCATCGTCGGGACGGTGATGTTCGACGTGAGCTGGGGCGACCCGCTGGCCGCTGCCGCGCTGGTGGGGATGTGGGCTCTGGTCGGGACCGGCGCGGGCATGGTCAGCGGCGCCATCTTCCGCACACCCGAGCAGGCAAGCGCGATCGGCCCGGCGGTGGGGATCGCCTTTGGGATGCTCGGTGGGTGCATGTGGCCGCTCGAGATCGTCCCCGAGTCCGTGCGCCTGGCCGGACACGTCACTCCACACGCGTGGGCGGTGGATGCCTGGGTGACGCTGTTGTCGCGTGGGGGTGGCCTGGCCGACATCGCCGGCTACCTCGGCATCCTCGCCGCGTATGCCGTGGCTTTGCTCGTGATCGCGTCGCTCCGTCTTCGCCGATCGCTGGTCACACCCTGAGGTCACGCACTGAAGCGGTCGCATGTGCAGATCGGGCCAAGACGGGACGTTAGGCCCTAACCGTCCGGTTGCCAACGCCGCAAGGATCGCAGTTATAGAGCGCTGATGGACGACGAGGTACTCATGGATGACATCAGAGGATCGGTCCTGCTGGTTCCCGGTCTGCAGCTGCTGATCGACCTGCTCCGCGAGCAAGGGTGGGTCGTCGTCGGGCCGACTGTCAGGGACGGCGCGGTGGTCCACGCCGAGATTGAGTCTGTCGACCAGCTCCCACGCGGGGTGGGAGATCTCCAGGACGCCGCCAGCTATCGCCTTCGGGAACGCGCAGACCGGGCGCTGTTCGGGTTCGCCGTCGGTCCCCAGTCGTGGAAGTCGACGTTCTTCCCCTCGCGCGAGTTGCTGTGGAGCGGCCTGCGGGTCGGCGCCGACGTCGAGGTCACGCCCGCCGTCGTCGACGCTCCACGCCTCGCGTTGTTGGGCGTCCGGTCCTGCGACCTCCATGCGATTGCGATCCACGACCGGGTCCTCGCGGAGCGGTCGGTGACCGACGCGGCATACGTCGCGCGGCGCGAGGCGACCTTCGTCATAGCGCTGACCTGCTCCGACCCCGGGGGCACGTGCTTCTGCGTCTCGATGGGCACCGGCCCCGTCCCTGACGAGGGCTTTGACCTGGCGCTCACCGAGCTGCTCGACGTGGACGGGCACCGCTTCGTCGTCATCCCGGGCAGCGATCGCGGCCAAGAGATCCTCGACGACCTGTCGGCCCGCGCCAGGAGCGGCGACGCCCGCTCTGCCGGCCCACAGGACCATGTCAACGCCCAGGCGGTTGGCAACCAGGCAGCGCAGCAGATGGGGCGTTCGCTCGACACCGACGGGCTGCGCGACCTGCTTTATGCGAACACCGAGCACCCGCAGTGGGACGACGTGGCGAGTCGCTGTCTGTCCTGCACCAACTGCACGCTGGTCTGTCCCACCTGTTTTTGCACCTCGGTCGACGAGGTCAGCGACCTCACCGGCAGCGCAACGGAGCGGTGGCGGGTGTGGGACTCCTGCTTCACCACCGACTTCTCCTACCTCCACGGCGGCAGCGTGCGGACCTCGGTGAAGTCGCGATACCGCCAGTGGGCCACGCACAAGCTCGGCTCGTGGGTGGACCAGTTCGGTACGCCTGGATGCGTCGGCTGCGGTCGCTGCATCACCTGGTGCCCGGCCGCCATCGACCTCACCGCAGAAGTCGCAGCCATCCGCCCCCGAAAGGACTGACATGCGCACCATCGAGCAGTACCTTCCCGACCACGCCTTCTTCGCGGGCCTGGACACACCAACGCTGGAGCTCGTGGCTGGTTGCGCGACGAACGTCAGCCTCGCCGCCGGCGAGTACCTGTTCCATGAGGGTGAACCGGCCGACCAGTTCTTCGTCGTCCGGCGTGGCCGCGTCTCCATCGAGGTGCACGGCCCCGCGGACGGAACAGTGGTGATCGACACCGCCGACGAAG
Organism: Actinomycetota bacterium; assembly: GCA_039934065.1. GTDB lineage: Bacteria > Actinomycetota > Actinomycetes > Actinomycetales > Dermatophilaceae > UBA4719. The sequence goes on from JBDTMW010000005.1 coordinate 10,181, forward strand.
GCGATGTGGTGGGCTGGTCATGGCTTGTGCCGCCCTACCTTTGTTCCTTCGACGCGCGGGCCGCCGAGGCCACCGGTGTGGTCGCCTTCGACGGTGCCTGCCTGCGCGGCAAGTGCGAGGCAGACGCTCGCCTGGGATACCAGCTCATGCAGCGGGTGACCCAGGTGATGAACGACCGGCTGGTGGCCGCGCAGGTGCGGCTGCTCGACCTCTACGGCGCCCGTGGAGCCACCGATGCCGCAGCTCGCTGAACTGACAGCTGTGCAGCCGGTCGACGGCCCGATGGTGCCGCGCCTGTTCCGCCTCATCGAGCGTCGTCAGGACACCGCGGACACCTTCACGATCCTGCTCGAGCCCAACGACGGCGTCCCGCTGGCCTTCATCCCAGGTCAGTTCACGATGCTGTCGGCCGTGGGCGTCGGCGAGGTGCCCATCTCGGTCAGCGGCGACGCACACGTCGCCGGCCCGCTGCAGCACACGATCCGCGACGTCGGCGCCGTCACGCACGCCCTGGCCCGCGCGTCGGTCGGCGATGTTCTGGGCGTCAGGGGGCCCTATGGCACCGGCTGGGAGGTGGCCGACGGTCAGGGCGGCGACGTGGTGTTCGTCGGGGGCGGCATCGGCCTGGCCCCGCTGCGGCCCGCGGTGCTCGAGGTGCTCTCCAGGAGGGATGACTACGGCCGGGTTGTCTTGCTCTACGGCGCCCGGAGCCCTGAAGAGCTGCTGTTCACCGACGAGCTCAAGCAGTGGGAGGACCAGGGGCTGGAGGTCCTCGTGAGCGTCGACTACGGCCGGGAGACCTGGCAGGGTCGCGTCGGCCTGGTGACCAAGCTCATCCCACGCGCCGGGTTCGACCCCCGGTCCACGCTCGCCCTCATCTGCGGACCCGAGGTGATGATGCGCCATACAGCCCTGGCGCTTGTCGGGCGGGGCGTGCGGTCCAACCACATCCGGGTCTCACTCGAGCGCAACATGCGCTGCGGGATCGGCCTGTGCGGGCACTGCCAGTTCCGCGAGCTGTTCGTCTGCGTCGACGGCCCGGTCCTGCCTTACGCACAGGTCACTGGCCTGCTCGGACTCCGGGAGGTGTGACATGGCAGAGAATGGTCGCCCGAAGCTGGCCGTCTGGAAGTTCGCCTCATGCGACGGTTGCCAGCTCACCCTGCTCAACTGCGAGGACGAGCTGATCCCGCTGGCCGGCGCGGTGGAGATCGCCTATTTCCCGGAAGCCACTCGCGCGGTGGTCGAGGGTCCCTATGACGTCTCGCTCGTCGAGGGCTCGGTGACCACCCCCGCTGATGCCGAACGGATCCTCGAGGTCCGCCGCGTGTCCCGCCGGTTGATCACGATCGGTGCCTGCGCGACGAGCGGCGGCATACAGGCGCTGCGTAACTTCGCCGACGTCAAGGAGTATCGCTCGATCGTGTACGCCCACCCCGAGTACGTGCAGACGCTCGGGCGTTCAACGCCGATTGCCGCGCACGTGACCGTCGACTACGAGCTGCATGGCTGCCCGGTCGACTCCGGACAGCTCCTGGAAGTTCTCGCCGCGTTCGTCCAGGACCGTCGTCCGCGCATCCCCACCTACAGCGTGTGCGTCGAGTGCAAGCGCCGCGGCGCACTCTGCGTCGCCGTCGCTCACGGGACACCCTGTCTCGGACCGGTCACCCTGGCCGGCTGCGGCGCCCTGTGCCCGTCATTCGGACGGGGGTGCTACGGCTGCTTCGGCCCGCAGGACACCGTCAACACGGAATCGCTGGCGGACCGGCTCAGCGTCCTCGGCATGGACGAGTCGCAGGTGCTCCGGATCTTCCGCACCTTCAACGCCGGGGCTGAGGCCTTCCGTCACGAGAGCGAACGGCACGAGAGCGAGCGCCACGACACTGAGCAGCGCGAAGAGGTGACGTCATGACACACAAGCTCACCCAGGGCGACCAAGTCCTGCACGTGGACACGCTGGCCCGGGTCGAGGGCGAAGGCGGCATGCACGTCGTCGTCAAGGACGGCCTCGTCGCAGAGGTCGAGCTTCAGATCTTCGAGCCACCACGGTTCTTCGAGGCGTTCCTGCGCGGCCGGGCCTGGACCGAACCGCCGGACATCACCGCCCGCATCTGCGGGATCTGCCCGGTCGCCTACCAGATGAGCTCGTGCCTGGCCATCGAAGACGCCTGCGGGGTCACGGTTCCCGAGGAAATCCGGCTGCTGCGCCGGTTGCTGTACTGCGGCGAGTGGATCGAGAGTCACGCGTTGCACATCCACCTGCTGCATGCGCCGGACTTCCTGGGCTACGCCGGCGCGATCGAGATGGCCGCCGACCACGGGGCCATCGTCGAACGTGGGCTGCGGCTGAAGAAGACCGGCAACGCACTGATGACTGTGGTCGGGGGGCGCGCCATCCACCCGGTCAACGTCCGCGTCGGTGGCTTCTACCGTCTGCCGACCCGCGAAGAGCTCCGCAGCATCCGTCCCATGTTGGAGCAGGCCCGCGCCGATGCCGTCGATACCGTCGCCCTGGTCGGTGGCCTCGAGTTCCCCGACATGCTGCAACCGCAGGAGTATGTCGCGCTGCGCTCGCCGCATGGCTACCCGCTGGAGGGCGGCTCGCTGGTCACGAGCACTGGCCGAGCCTTCGGGGTCGCCGAGTTCGGCAACAACATCATGGAGTCGCACGTCGCCCACTCAAACGCCCTGCACGCACACCTTGACGGCGAGACGCCCTATGTCGTGGGGCCGCTGGCGCGCTATGCCCTCAACCACGACCAGCTGGGCCCGATCGCCAGGGAGGCTGCGCACAATGCCGGGCTCGGAGACGAGTGCCGTAACCCGTTCCAGTCGATCGTCGTGCGGGCCGTCGAGCTCGTTCACGCGACCGACGAGGCCCTGTCGATCATCGACGGCTGGGATGGCGCCTCGGCAGCCTCGGTCGACGTCCCGCCACGCGCCGGTGTCGGGCATGGCGCCACGGAGGCACCGCGCGGACTGCTCTACCACCGCTACGAACTCGCTGAGGACGGCACGATCCTGGACGCCACCATTATCCCGCCGACCTCGCAGAACCAGCCGAGCATCGAAGCGGACCTGAGGGCCTTCGTGCAGGACCGCCTCGACCTGCCGCACGACGAGCTGGTTCGCCAGTGCGAGCAGGCGATTCGAAACTACGACCCCTGCATCTCATGTGCGACGCACTTCCTCGACCTCACGGTAGAGGAGCAATAGCGTTGCAGACACTTGTTATCGGTGTTGGAAACCCGGACCGCGGCGACGATGCCGTGGGCATTGAGATTGCCCGTCAGGTGGCGGAGGAGCGCCCCGACGTGACCGTGCTTGAGTTTGACGACCCCAGCGAAGCGATCGACGCCTGGGAGCCCGACGACACCATCGTCATCACAGATGCGGTCAGCTCCGGGGGCCCGCCGGGTGAGATCCACGTTGTCAACGCCGTCCTGCAGAAGCTCCCGGCCGGACGTTGGTCCGCCGGCGGCACCCATGCACTCGGACTCGCCGCCGCCGTCGAGATCGCACGCGCGCTCGGCCGGATGCCACGAAGGCTCGTGGTGGTCGGCGTAGAGGCAAGACACTTCGGCCACGGCGCTCTCATGAGTGACGTGGTGACGGACGCCGTACCGGCCGCGGTCGAAGCCGTGCTCGCCGCAATCGATGAGCCCGGCGGTGATTCCTGATGTGTCTCGGCATGGTGGGCCAGGTCCTTGCAGCGGGGGCTCCCGGGTGCGTCGAGGTCGACGCCGGCGACCGGATCATCACCGCGTCACTGCTCGCGATGACCGATGCCGTCGGACCCGGCGACTGGGTGCTCATGCACTCCGGATTGGTGCTCGGACGACTCACCGACGAAGAAGCCAAAGACGCACTCGCACTGCGTAATCCGACCAAGCTGCGCACCACGACCAACGGAGGAGTCCCATGAACACGACACGACGAACCGGCCTGATGCTGGCATTCGGAACTGCCTGCATCAGTGGCGTGGCCGTCTTCCTGAACTCCTACGGGGTCAAGGCTTTCGGCAACGCCTCCACATACACGACCGCCAAGAACGTAGTCGCGGCGCTCGTGCTGATCCTGCTGGTCGGCGCCATGGCCGCCCGCCGGCCCGGGACCGTCCTGACCCGCCCGTCGCGGCCGCGTCAGTGGGCGGGGCTCGGGGTGGTCGGCGTGTTCGGCGGTGCGGTCGCCTTCTTGCTGTTCTTCGAGGGACTGGCCCGGGCGTCGTCGACCGATGCCGCCTTCCTGCACAAGACCCTGCTTGTATGGGTGGCCCTCCTCGCGCTGCCCCTGCTGGGCGAGCGGCTCGGAGCCATCCACGTCGTCGCCATCGCGCTCCTCGTGGTCGGGCAGATCGGGCTGGCCGGAGGTGTCACGACGTTGTTCGGCCAGGGCCAGCTCATGGTTCTTGGCGCAACCCTGGTGTGGGCCGGCGAAGTGGTGGTCGCCAAGAAACTGCTCGCCGATCTGTCGTCGTGGACTGTCGGGCTGACCCGCATGGGCGTGGGATCCGTTGTCCTGGTTGCGTGGACACTGGTGCGCGGCCAGGGTGCGGCGCTCACCGCACTGACGGGTACGCAGTGGATGTGGGTGCTGCTGACCGGCGTGATCCTGGCCGGTTACGTCTCGACCTGGTTCGCGGCCCTGTCGCGAGCGCCCGCGGTCGACGTCACTGCAGTCCTGGTCGTGGGCGCGGTCATCACCGCCCTGCTCGCTGCCGTCGTCAAGGGAGCGCCACTTGTCCCGCAGCTCGGCTGGGTGACTCTCGTACTTGCGGGCGCGGCGCTGGTGGCGCTGCCGGGGAGTCGCAGACGCGACACGCTCGCCCGCATGACGTGAGCAGGCCCGGGTTGACGGCCAACGGCCCCCTTCTCTTCGCCCGATACGCGTACCCGCCGAACGAGCTGGGGTACTGCGGCGGTGACGACCACAGGGCGCTGCTCGAGCAGACCTCCTCGGCCGTCGTTGACGGGGGTCTGCGGCAGGCATTGAAGGCGTTCGAAGGTGCCTGGCCCTACCTGGAGCTCATCGCCGCCGCCAACCGTATCGACGACCCGCTGGACGCCCGGGTGGTCGAGGCCTACTGGCTGGGCAGCCCGCTACTCGAGCGGGTCGGGCCGGCAATGCTGGGCGGCTCGCTGGACGAGCGCTTCCGTCGGCGGGCAGGGCGGTCCTGGCCCCGGCTTGCCGAGGCCATCCCCCACGGCGCACTCCCCCACCACAGCTTCCACGTGCTTGGCGTCTACCCGTTCGTCGGGCTGCTGCGCAACGGCGTGGTCACGGAGCCGCTGCACGTGCTCGACCGCTGCCGAATCCGCTGGGGCCGGGTCGTCGCGGTCACCGGCGACCATGCCGTCATACAGTCCCAGCCGCTGGAGTGGGACGGCCACCGCCTGGTTCTCGGCGCGGTCCGCGAGGAGGTGGCGGTCACCGGCGAGGGAACCCTGCACCTGACCAGCGCGCTTGCACCTGGCGACTGGTGCTCGCTGCACTGGGACTGGGTCTGCGACCGGCTGGAGCCTGCCCAGGTGCGCGCGCTCCGCCACTACACGCGAACGCAGCTCGCCGCCGTCAACGATGCCCCGGCAACGGTGCTGGCCTGACGCAACCTCGCAGGGGTGCGGCCCCGAGGTGGAGCCGAAGCCCCGACAGGTATCCTGCAGGCATGATCTTCTGTGCGCCTGTGACAACCGAAGGCCTGATCGACCACAGCTGGGGCCGCGCCGACTGGGTCGCTCTGGGCGACGTGGTCGACGGCGAGATCACCAGCTGGCAGGAGGTCGAGGTCTCTTGGAGCCGGCTGCACGACGAGGGCACACCGGGCACGCATCACGCCCGCGTGGTCACGTTCCTGCGTGAGCATGACGTCGCGGCCGTGGTCGTGGACCACATGGGCGACGGCATGGTGCGGATGCTGGACACCATGGGCCTGCCGGTGCATTCCGGTGCCGCGGGTAATGCACGCGAGGCAGTGAAGGCCGCCAGCCTCAAGTCCTGACACGCGTGCGGGCGCCGACCCCACGTGAGATAGGCGATAGGGCCGAGGAAGTTCACACCGATGAACCCCGCCCCCCAGGCTTCGAGCCCGCTGACGGGCGACGCTGGCCGGCGGGCAAGGTCACCCCAGGCCGTCGCAGCCAATGAGAGCTGCACCGATGCACCCACCAGAGACAAAGTCAGGCTAAATACCACATAGATCCGAAACCACGAAGATTTATCGCCAAACGACTACCGGCGTGTCGCAACAATTCCTATGATGAGGGAAGAGCACACAGGGGGTTAGGACACCCATTCGGGTGTCAGCTGAGCAAGGTGTCGCGGAGGGGCCATCAGGCCACTCCGTCGATACTACCGCAACTGAGGTGTTGCCCATGTGCCCCACCGGCGCACGCAAGTTCACCGACACCCCCACCTTCTCGAAACCGACCAGACGCCCCGCCACGCCACGGTCGGGCGGCGGTAGCACGACCGTCAGCGCCGCGACCATCGAGGACAACAACAGGGCGGCGGGGGGGCGGCCTCTGCGACAGGTCACCTCGGCATCATTGGGCCCGACTCGGGCCCAGACCGGTCAGTTCAACGACCCCTGCAACTACCTTGGCTAAGAAGCGGTCAACATCGGCTCGCGATCCTCATTCGTCCACCGCCGTGACGCGTTCCCCGAAGAAGAACCGACCCAACGAAGGTGGCGAGCAGCAGTCGGCAGCCATGACCACCGCTCTCTCGGCCGAGCTGGAGGGACGTGTTCCTGCCGACCTCGTCGCCGAGATCGCCCGCGCCGTCCTCGACGAGAGTCGCAAGGCCGCCCAGGACCAGGGGGTCGAACCCACGATGTCCGAGGCCCGGCAACGCCTGGAGCGATTCGTCCGCGCGCGATCGGCTGCGCGGTAGCGCAACTCGTCAACGAGCAACGTGGGAGTCGTACACCGCGCTGTCACGCCACTTGGCGTAGCTCCACAGGATGACGTCAAGCCCGCGCAGCACCGAGACGTAGCCGATATCCGCCTCACGCATCGCCGCGCAGACCCGATAGCGGATCTCGTTGTCTTCTCCATCGACGTGCATGGCGTGCCGTAGCGAGAACCACCAGCTGGCGCCTTCAGCGAGGTTCGCCACACGCCGGACCTTGGCGTCATACATCGGAATCAGGCGGGGTCGTTTGCGCGCCAGCAGCTTGTTCGCGGCAGCCCATCCCTCGCCGTAGCCGGAAACGATCGGGTGGATGCTCCGGATCTGTTCATAGGCCTCGGCTGCCACCGTGAGCACCTCGTCCTCGGCGTCCCATAGATCGACATCGGTGGCGAGCTGCCGTAGCCGGGCCGTGAGCCGGCCGGACAGCGGCTCACTCAGCAGCTGGTTCGTGACGACGGCGGGCATGGCAGCGTTGACCGCCGCGACGGCAAGCAAGTCGTCGGAGGTGATCTGGTTCTCGACCTCGGGGCGGTCCCCACCCCCGCCGAAGGAGTCGAACAGTGATCCCGAGAACTGTCGCGGCGTGCCGTGGAAATAGGTCGACAGGGCGTCGGCCGGCGAGAAGCGCTGGTTAGATCCGTTGGCGGACAGGGAATCGTCGATCGCACGAAGCGGACCTGCCAGCAGCCGGCGGCCCAGATCCTCGTCAACCGGACGTGTCACCTGGACATAACCCCAATGCACCTAGATCGAACTCGATCACTGGATTTCAGCGTGAGCTGGAACGTCGCCCTGGGCGCCCCCGGCCAATCTACGTCGGGGCGTCTCGGTGCCGACTCCACCATTCGGCCCTAAAGACGCCGGCGATCGATCCGGAACCCGAAGTCCCGAAACTGCCAGAACTACTCACCCCCAAGGGGAGCGTCCCGCCACATCGTGAACGGCGGCCATGGTCTCGGCCGGGCCGAACGACGACTGCGTCGTCCCCTCATCACCACCTGTCCAGAGGCGGGCTGCAAAGATAGGCACTTCCATGCGCGTCCTACGCAATCCCTTCGGATCACTGCCGCCCGAGGTGGCAGTGCTCACCGCCGTGGCGTTCTCCGTAGCGCTTGGCTTCGGCATCGTCGCCCCCGCAATCCCGTTGTTCGCCAAGGCTTTCGGCGTCACCAACTTCGCTGCGGGCGCGGTCATCTCTGTTTTCGCGCTGGTGCGCTTCGCCTCGGCGCCCGTCGCCGGACGGCTGGTCAACCGCCTCGGCGAGCGCGTGGTGCTGGCTTCCGGGATCGGCATCGTCGCGGTGTCCAGCCTGCTCGCCGGGCTGTCCGGCAGCTATGCCCAGTTGCTTGTGCTTCGAGGGATCGGCGGCCTCGGTTCGGCGCTGTTCACCGTGTCGTCCTTCGCGTTGCTGATGCGCGTCGCCGCCCCCGGTCAGCGCGGCCGCTCTGCAGGCACGTACCAGACAGGGTTCCTGCTGGGCGCGATCGCCGGTCCCGCCTTCGGTGGCCCGCTGACCGCGTGGTCCCTTCGCGCGCCCTTCTTCGTATACGCGGCAACGCTCATCGTTGCCGGTGGTGTTGCCATGGTGTTCCTCGCCCGCACGTCACTGCTCGAGCACGCGGTCGCCGCCGGCACCGCCAACGTCGCACCCACCCCGCTGGGGACCGCGCTGCGCAGCCCCGCCTACCGGGCCGCAGTGGCCAGCAACTTCGCGATGGGCTGGTCGATCTTCGGGGTCCGCGCGTCGCTCATCCCGCTGTTCGTCGTCGAAGGGCTGCGCCTCGGCCCTTCCTGGACCGGCGCCGGGCTAGTGGTCTCCGCCGTCGTGCAGGCGCTCGTCCTGATCCCTACCGGCCGGCTTGTCGACGCCCGGGGACGCCGGCCGTTCCTGCGCGCAGGGGCCGCCATCTCAATGACTGCGGGGGTGGTGATGGCGCTCGCCGGCGGAGCCCCGCTCTTTCTGGTCGGTATGGCGCTCTATGGAGCCGGCTCAGCTTTTCTCGGCGTGTCCTCAGCCGCCGTCGTCGGCGACGTCATCGGCGGTCGCGGCAGCACGCCGGTCGCGGCGTTCCAGATGGCCTCGGACGCGGGCGCCTTCCTCGGCCCGCTGGTGGCCGGCCTGCTGGCTGACACGGCCTCCTTCGAGGTGGCCTTCCTGGCCACGGCGGCGGTCTCCGGGCTGGCTTTCGCGACCACCCTGGTGATGCCAGAGACCCAACGGAAGTCGCAGATCGACTGAACCGGGCGATCGACGAAAGCCTCGCGTACTCGCCATGATCTGCCAGGAGTGTGATCAGCGCAGCGTGATCGACGGCATCCGCAGGGCGGCCGTGGCGGGCAGCCCCAGCGCGGCTGCGATGTCGGCGAGCCCGGGCAGCATCGCGCTGACGACCGCGCGCGGGTCCTCGGTGTTCTTCGCACGACCCAGCCGGGCCAGCGGAGCGACATGAAGGCCGGAGCGCACAGGGGCGTTGGCTGGCAGGCCCCCTCGCGAACGGGCGATGCGCACGGCGTCGCGCAGCCCGCCGAGAACATCGACCAGACCGTTGTCGAGCGCGTCGCTTCCCGTCCACACCCGACCTCGCGCGATGCCCTCGATCTCGTCGACCGGGCGGCCGCGGCCCCTGGCCACCTTGGCCACGAAGTCGTCGTAGATCGCGTCGATGGTGGCAGCAAACCGCTCGCGCTCTTCGTCGCTGAAACCGCGACGCGGCGAGAACATCAGCGATCGGGCCCCGTGCGACACGCTTCCGGTGGTCAGCCCCACGCGATCCAGCAGCTCGCGGACGACCATCTTGCCGCCGAAGACGCCGATGGATCCGGTGAGCGTCGAGGGCAGCGCAACAATCACGTCGGCCGGGCAGGCGATGTAGTAACCGCCAGACGCCGCCGCCTCGCCCATCGACACGACCACGGGCTTGCCCGCGTCACGCACACGGCATACCTCGTGCCAGATCGTGTCGGACGCGACCGCCGAACCTCCAGGTGAGTCGACCCGCAGGACGACCGCACGCACGTGCTCGTCGTTGGCCGCGGCACGCAGTGCGGCCCCGACCGAGTCGCTGCCGACCTGACGTCCCGCCGGGCCACGTCGGGTACGCCCGGACGCGATCCCTCCGTGCACCTCGACGAGGGCGACGTGGCCCCTGCGACGGGACGGCATGCTCGGATAACGGCGGGGATGCCACCGATCCGCGAACAGCAGCTCGGCATCGGAGCCGACCCGTGTGCGCATCGCGGCGTACACCGCGTCGCGGTAGCCGAGCACATCGACCAGTCCGGCGTCGCGTGCCTCCGGTGCAGTCCGCGGACCCGTATCGGCAAGCTCGCGCACCCGTGCGGCCGCCATCCCCCGCCCTTCGGCGATCGCCGCTACCGCTTCGGTGAACACCGACTCGGCAATACGGTCGAGCGCGCTGCGGTGGGCATCGGTGAACTCGGCGCGCAGGACCTGGTCGGCTGCGTTCTTGAACTCGTATCGCTGCTCGAACTGCGGCTCGATACCAAGCCGGTCGAGTGCGCCGCGGATGAACGTCGTCTCCACCCCGACCCCGAGCAGGCCGAGTCCTCCGCCGGGTTGCAGCCAGATCTTGTCGAACGCGGTCGCGAGCACGTATGCGGCCATGTCGCCTGAGCCCTCACCGAAGCTCTCGGCCCAGGCGAACGTCGGTTTGCCACTGGCGGCGAAGGCGCGCACGCCGAGGCGCAGCTCTTGCATGGCCGCCCACGGCAGTGCTCCGCCGACCTTGGCGATGAGCCCGACCACGTGACGGTCAGCTGCCGCCTCATGGAGGGCACGCAGGATGGGGCGAAGCTGGGGGCGGCCTCGGGCGCGCAGCCGGGCCAGCAGGTCGTCCGGGTCCACGACAGCGGGAAGCTCAGTGAGGTCGACCTCCAGCAGCAGGGACGGTCGGTGACCAGGCAGCGCCAGCATGCAATCCACCATAGGGCGCAGCCGGCTCGCCGTACCCGGAATAGATGGCTGCCCGGCACCCAGGGTCGATGCCGAGATCTGGTCAGCGAATCCCGCTGTCGACGATCAGGGTGATCTGCACCGGCACGGTCGAGACTGTCACTTCCTCGGAAGCCGTCGACGCGTATCCACCGGGATTCGTTGCCCTGATGACATAGCGACCTGCCGGCAACGTCAGTCGAAACTGCCCTCGCTGGTCGCTGGTTGTCTCGTTTCGCTGCTCGTCCCCGACCAATGCGGTCACCACCGCGCCCGGAACCGGCCGAGGTGGGCAGGGCTGACCGACGCGCTCGACCGGGCAGCTCGGCGCCGACAGGACCTGGCCAGTGACGACCACAGCTGATCCCGCGTCAGCGCCGCCACCGCACCCGGCCAGGACCACGGCAGCAGTGAGCGCCGCCATCACGTCACGTATCAACACATCCAGTGAGACGCGCCGCAAGCCCCCGCGGTTGCATACATGGCCAGGTGGATCTCGTTGAGGGGCAGCCGGTCATCGGTCGTCATGGGCGCTCGGCCATACTGCTGGGCATGGACGCACCCACGTACAAGACCATCATCGAGCCCTTCCGGATCCACTCCGTCGAACCGCTGAGGATGACCACACCGGAGCAACGCAAGACGGCGATTGCCGCAGCCGGCTACAACTTGTTCAAGCTGAACGCCCAGGACGTGTTGATCGACCTGCTCACCGACTCGGGCACCGGAGCGATGAGCCGCGACCAGTGGGCCGCGATACAGCACGGCGACGAGTCGTATGCCGGGTCGCCCTCCTTCTTCCTGTTCCGCGATGCCGTCCGTGAGCTGTTCCCGTTCGAGCACGTGCTCCCCACCCACCAGGGCCGGGCGGCCGAGAAGATCATCTTCAGCGTCCTCGGGGGCCCCGGCAAGATCGTCCCGAACAACACCCACTTCGACACCACCCGGGCCAACGTCGAGGCCTCGGGCGCGACCGCCGTCGACCTGGTCATCGCCGAGGGACGCGACCCCCAGGCCGTCCACCCGTTCAAGGGCAACATGGACATCGAGGCATTGGAGGCCTTGCTGCGCGAGCGAGCGGACGACGTCCCGGTCGTGTTCATCACGATCACCAACAACAGCGGGGGCGGTCAGCCGGTTTCGCTGGCCAACCTCCACGCGGTCCGCGAGGTCTGCGACGCGTTCGGCAAGATGCTCTTCCTGGACGCCTGCCGCTTCGCCGAGAACGCCTGGTTCATCCACGAGCGCGAGCCCGGGCAGGGCGACCGCGACGTGGCCGACATCGTCCGTGAGATGGCCTCGCTGGCTGACGGCATGACGATGAGCGCCAAGAAGGACCCAATGGGCAACATCGGCGGATGGCTGGCCATGAACGACGACGACCTGGCCCGGGACTGCCGCAACGTGCTGATCCTGACCGAGGGATTCCCGACCTATGGCGGGCTGGCCGGCCGCGACCTCGAGGCCCTGGCTCAAGGGCTCAAAGAGGCTGTCAGCCATGACTACCTGCGCTACCGGATCCGCTCGACCGGCTACCTCGGCGACGCGCTGGTCAAGGCGGGCGTGCCGGTCCTCACCCCGATCGGCGGGCACGCCGTCTACCTGGACGCCCGGGCCCTGCTCCCCCACATCCCGCCGCTGGAGTACCCGGGCGAGGCGCTCGCGGTCGCCCTGTACGAGGCTGGCGGGGTACGCAGCGTCGAGATCGGCACAGTGATGTTCGGTCGCCAGCCGGACGGCTCTGAGGCGCCTGCCGCCCTCGACCTGGTGCGACTGGCCATCCCGCGCCGGACCTACACACAGAGTCACGTCGACTACGTCATCGAGGTTTGCGAGCACGTCGCGCGACACGCGGCTGACCTGAGGGGCTACCGGATCGTGGACGAGCCGAAGGCCTTGCGTCACTTCACCGCCGAGTTCGAGCCGCTGGACTGACCCTCGGGATCGAGGCCGCGGAAAAGCCGACCCCCGCCCGTATCGGATCGGTATAGTCGCGCAGGTGAAGTCGCTGCCTTCGAAAGGCCCTCGTCACGGGAGGGGCCGCTGGTTGGCTATCGCAGCAGCGGTCTTGCTGGTCGCCACGGGCGCGGTCGTCGCGACCTTGGTGAGCTCGAGTCCCCCCATTGCCACCAGCTCACGGTTTGTCGCGGGCACCCCTGAGGCGGGCGCCCCTGTGGGGCTGGACGTGACTATCTACCTCCCGGCCTCGACGCCAGCACCGGCGATCCTGCTGGCGCACGGATTCGGCGGGTCGAAGACCGATCTGGACTCCGAGGCCCGCTCGCTAGCCGAGCATGGCTACGTCGTACTGGCTTACTCAGCACGGGGTTTCGGTCGGTCGGGTGGGCTCATCCACCTGGACGCACCGCCGTTCGAGGTTGCCGACGCCAGCAGGCTCGTCTCATTCCTCGCGACGTTGCCCCAGGTGCTCAAGGACGCTCCCGGCGATCCGCGCGTCGGGGTCGCCGGGTCCTCCTACGGTGGCGGGCTGGCGCTGCTGCTGGCCGCCGATGACAAGCGCGTGGACGCGGTGGGCGCGGACGTCACCTGGAACGACCTGTCGCAGGCGCTGTTCCCGAACGCTGCAGGCGGTCAGCCGGGCGTGTTCAAGAAGCTGTGGGCCGGTCAGCTGTTCGCCTCCGCCGTTGGAAGAACCGGCGGGGCCTGCGGGCGATTCGCCCCGGACCTGTGCACCGCCTACCAGCAGGCCGCGGAGACCGGCAACCCTGACGCGTCGATCCTGTCGCTGCTGAAGGCCTCCAGCCCGGCGGGCGCGTTGAGCCGGATCGCCGCTCCGACCTTGCTCAGCCAGGGCGAGGAGGACTCGCTCTTCCCTCTGGAACAGGCGGACGCGAACGCCAGGGGCATCGCCGCCAACGGCACACCGGTCAAGGTGATCTGGCGATCCGGAGGGCATGACGGCGGGACCTCGACACCCGATCTGGTGCAGTACCTGCAGGGATGGTTCGACCCCGTTCTGCTGCAGCGCGGGCGGGCCGACGCCTCGTTCGACGTCACGGTGCCAGGTTCGGGGATCTCCTCAGCCACCGGGCGAACCGTGTCGCAGAGCCTGCAGGTCGATCGCGGTTACACCAGCGGCCGGACACAGGATGTGGGTGTCATCGGCCCGCCCCAGACGATCTACGCCCCAGCGGGCGGAAGCCCCGCTGCGGTCAGCTCCGTGCCCGGCCTGGGAAGCCTGCTCAGCAGCGCAGCCACGCTGTCCGGCTCGCGGAGCCTGACTGCGGTCCCTGGCCAGGTTGCCTTCTTCTCGTCCCAGCCGCTGTCGGAGAACCTGCTGGTGGCAGGGTCCTCCACGGTCACGCTGGAGGTAACAGCGCGAGGTGCCACGGACGCGACCCTGTTCGCCTCCGCGCATCACCTGGCCGCGGACGGGATGGACACGTTGCCGGCGGGGCTGGTGGCTCCGATCCGTCTCACCGGGCTCACTCCCGGGATCCCCCGGACCGTCACCGTCAGACTTCCCGGCGTGGTGAGAAACCTGCCCGCCGGCGATCGTCTGGTCCTGGAGGTGGTTACGACGGACTTGGCGTACCAGCTGCCGAGCTCACCGCGCAGCTACACGATCGCCCTGTCCGGCGCCAGCATCGCCGTGGCCACCATCGACG